>JBGOYM010000037.1:0-12110 GCA_041479675.1 Candidatus Methanoperedens sp. | reverse complement strand
TGTAGTAAAACATGATGCTATTATCTTGGGTTCTATAGCTAAAGGTTGCCTTGTTTTCTGGAGTGCCCTTCCAAGGGGTTCGTGCATCCCCTACCCTTGAAGGGTAGGGTATTGCTCACCCCTTGACCCCGTTTGAATAAAAATTATAAATGCTCTGATTGATGTTTAGTTACTTTTTTCACTTAAATATCATGCTATCTACATAACATCTTTAAAGTATCATCTCAAGATAGGATTTTCGGATGGAATCATCCCTGCTAATGCCCAGTTTCTCAAAAAGTCTGAATATGCTTTCAACTTTATCTTCATGAGACTTTGAATCCCGAATAGAGACCTCAACCTCCATGAAATCCCCGAGATTTCGCACTTCATCAAGTGAAATAATGAAGTCCCCCAGCCTGTATTTTTTTCTTTTTTTGACTATGGTAGCGACCGGTGTAAAGTTCAAGGATGAAAGTATATTCCCCATGTTATCCGCGTCATTAACCTCCACCTCATATTCTTTTCTAGTTTTGGAGATGCTGTCCATCCTGGCACCCTTATATGTCAAAAAACACTTATTGTCCTGTACCCTTATCCTCAATGCCTCATCAGTCTTTGCGAAATCACGATATGGAGCGCTGTAATAAGTGTCTACCTGTGCCTCTATCCCGATAGGTGACGCCCCCAGCGCAATAATTGACCTTTCCACGAGCTTCGGATCATATACACGCGCTTTAACCTCGACTTCTATCATTTGTTGTATTTCTGTGATTCAAATATATGAAATTGCTTGTTTTTTTCAAGTTCCGCGCGAGGGGATAGGAAAGGGGGCCAACCCCCTTCCCAAACCCGGTACCTCAGGCAATAGTTTATAATACAGACTGTCAAAATAGTATTGTGCAATTTCGAAAATTAATTCACATTTCAGGCGTCCTGATACCTTTTTTAGCTGGTGAAAATCTATTCGGGAAGAAGCTGATGATAGCTCTTGTAGTACTGGGTCTTGCAGTTTACCTGGCGCTTGAGATCTTCAAAAAAAGACTGAGCAGGGACACGCTGTTACTGGTTTACAGGGAGAACGAAATAAAAGGCTTCTCAATCGAACCATTATCATATATATTCTCAGTTCTTTCCCTTCTCTCCCTTTCCTTCTTCGTCGATGAAAAACTCTGCTATGCTGCCATCGCCATTCTTGCAGCAGGGGACGGTGTTGCGGGCGTGATAGGCAGGAGATACGGCAGGCACAGGCTCTCTTTCAATAAGGATAAATCCTGGGAAGGCTCGCTCTCAGGTTTTATCGCAGCCTTATTAACAGGTTTCTATTATGCGGGTCCAATAGCAATTATGGGGAGTGCTTTCGGGATGCTGGCAGGGGCAGTCAACAAGCATGACAATATAGCTGTCCCGTATGTTGCGTTGATCGCAATGATCATGGCTCAATGGATCGCAACCCTGATCTGATGCGAAGGTAATATGTAGAATTATTTTTATTTAGTAGTTAGTTATGAAACTCACTCTTACCGATGCCGATGCATACCTTATGGTAAGTGAAAGCGTGCATAGCGCTGATATGTACTACGCTACTGGATTTTTAGCGCATGATTCTTTCATCTACTTGAACTCAAAAAATGAAAAGCTCCTTATTTCAGACATGGAACTTGGGAGAGCAAAGAAAGAATCGCGGGTCAAGGACGTGCTGCCCACCTCAGGATTCGGGATAATGGAAAAGCTCAGGGCTCTAAAGGATATCGATGCCGCTTACAACGAGATGATCGTAGAATTCCTGCGCTCCGAAAATATAAAGCGCATCGCAGTGCCGTATAATTTTCCAGTTTACCTTGCTGACATCATGCGCAGGGATGGCATTGATGTTATTCCGGTAAAGAGCCCTTTTCGCAAGATGCGGGAAGTAAAAAATGAGAATGAAATAAAAGCCATCGAGAAAGCACAAAGAGCAGGGGAGAAAGCGCTTGCAGAAGCGATAAGCGCTATAAGAAACGCCACGGTCGGGAATGGTGTGCTCTGGAACAACAATGCACCGCTTGAATCTGAAGATATTAGGGCGATCATCGAGGCAACACTACTTTCCCAGGGCTGCGAAGCCCCGGATGTAATCGTGGCATGCGGGCGGGGAAGCGCCGACCCTCACTGGCAGGGCGAGGGTGAACTGCGTGCAGGCGAACCGATAGTTATCGACTTTGTGCCGCGCTCGAAAAAAGAAAGATACTATTCTGATATGACGAGGACCGTGATGCGCGGGACACCATCTGATGAAATAAAAGATATGTACTCTGCTGTCAGGGAGGCTCAGCAGGCAGCGATCAAAAGGATAAAAGCAGGCATCACAGGAAATGAGGTTCACAATATCGTGTGTGATGTGCTTGAAGCAAGGGGCTACGAGACCGCGCGTGGCAAAACTGGTGTGTTCACAGAAGGTTTCATCCATTCCACAGGGCACGGCGTGGGGCTTGATATACATGAAGGTCCAAATCTCAGCGAGAGCGGTAAGGAATTGAAAGAAGGAAGCGTTGTTACTGTTGAGCCAGGACTTTATTACAAAAGAACAGGCGGTGTAAGGCTTGAGGATGTAGTCGTGGTGACTGCAAGCGGATGCAAGAATTTAACTATGTTCGAGAAGAATCTGGTGCTGGAATGAACGAAGATGAAGATATAATTGAAAAATATCTGAGGGCTGGTAAGATTCTCTCAGAAGTACGTGCTGAGACTGTAAATAAGGTAACAAAAGGTGTAACGCTGCTCTCTGTCGCTGAGTTCGCAGAAAACCTGATACGTGAGAAAGGGGGTCAACCCGCGTTCCCGGTCAACATTTCACGGAACGATGAAGCTGCTCATTCAACTCCTGCTTTTGATGATAAGTCTGTTTTTGGGAATGATATCGTAAAGCTTGACATAGGCGTCCACATAGATGGATACATCGCGGATACGGCAGTCACGGTTGACCTATCCGGTCATCCAGAGCTTGTAAAAGCTTCAGAAAAAGCCCTCGCTGATGCTATCAAGTTCATCCATGCCGGGGTGAATACCGCGGATATCGGAGGTGTGATAGAAGATGCTATAACTTCGTTCGGATATAAACCCGTTGTCAATCTCACAGGGCACGGACTGGCGCAGTATATTCAGCATGCTCCACCAGCTATTCCCAACAAGAAAATGCCGCACGGAGTAGTGCTTGAAGAAGATGACATAATCGCCATCGAGCCATTTGCCACAGACGGTGTTGGGAAGATATACGATGCAGGGAACGCTGAGATATACCATCTTGTTTCCGAGAGACCTGTGCGCCTCCCCTCGGCAAGAAAACTTCTTGAAAAAATAATGGAATATAAAACACTGCCGTTTGCGAAAAGATGGCTCGGAAACAATGTGGATTTCGCGATGCTGGCTCTGGTCAAGGCGAACATCATAATGCCATATCCCATCCTGAAAGAAGTGGGTGGCGGGCTTATCTCCCAGGCAGAACACTCGATGATCGTTACTGCAGATGGATGTGAGGTTTTTACAAAATGAGAGTTTTGTTAGCTTTTTTTGTTATAGCATTAACCGCTGGCGCAGGTGAAGCGGGGAGTCTCTGGGTGAATAATATCACAGTGAATGAATATGATATGATCTGGAGCTATAACGAGACTTATACTGGAGCGGATTCGATAATATTCAGGATGAACATAGACGCTGATTTTGGCGACAACGACAGTTTCGTGAATGCTTGGGAAGTCCTTCGGGCTGACAAAGAGCTGCGCAAAGAGTTTCGAAGCTCTATCGAAAAAGAGCAGGATGTCAGGATAAACAACGATACTTCCAGGGTATATCTGGTCGATGTGGATGCAGATTTGTCACCAGACATCATCGGAAAAACCCATCTTTATGATACCATTGTGAACAGATACATCACAACATACAGGTTTGATAATAGCATTCTCAATGCAGAAAGCATCTGGTTCATGGGACAGGCAAAGACACCTGTGACGATAGTGATGCCTCAGGGTGTGGACGTGAGAAATATCAGCGGCATGGACAATGTCACAATAAGTAGCACAGACCATGCAGAGATATCGGGTTTTTTCAAAGAGATATCAAAGGACAGAGGTGAGATCACTCTGACCCTATCAAGGAACGCTTCGTTCATAAAGAAGGAAATTAACGGATCTAATGCATCTAATGTTACTTTGACCGCGCTGGAGGATGAAACAAACCCCCTGTTTGAGATGTTATCCTGGATAAGAAATGTAACTATTGTTGTAGCAGGACTTGTAATTATTTCACTCATATACATTTTTAAAATAAGGAAAAATTAGTTCCAATGGA
Organism: Candidatus Methanoperedens sp.; assembly: GCA_041479675.1. Classification (GTDB taxonomy): domain Archaea; phylum Halobacteriota; class Methanosarcinia; order Methanosarcinales; family Methanoperedenaceae; genus Methanoperedens. Next base: position 7,805 of record JBGOYM010000037.1, on the reverse strand, counting down.
CAGAATCACAGGCATTGTAAACAGGTTCTATGAAACATATCCATACCCATCGCTGCCTATCCACACAGAGCGCGACCTCGTGAACAAGCTCCACGCCAATGTCATGGGAAAGATACTTTCAACGGCGAAATTGACAACATCCGGGCTTTCAGGGAAAGAAGTGCTGGACGCAGGATGCGGTACGGGAGAAAAAGCTGCCTATTTCTCGTATCACGGCGCGCAGGTCACTGCATTTGACCTGTGCAGCGCATCGCTTGAGAAAGCAAGAGAGCTTGCGGAGAAGTTCAAACTGCATGTAGATTTCAGCCTCTGTGATATGGCTGAGTTCAGGACTGAAAAGCGATTTGACCATGTATTCTGTCTCGGAGCCCTGCACCATACTGAAAAACCGTATGATAATTTCCTGGCTCTTGAGAAGTTGTGCAAGCCTGGAGGAACGATAACCGTGGGGCTTTATAACCGCTACGGCAGGCTGGGACACAGGGCTGTGAGGGCATGGATTGGCTTCAAGGCTGGTGAGGATTTTGGGCGCAGGATGGAGTATGTGGAGAAAAAGATTTATGGGAGAAAAATGAGAAGCGTTCATGAGGTGGCATATATTGCTGACAAATATGTGCATCCCCATGAGAGCTATCATACTGTGGAAGAAGTGCTTGGGTGGTTTAAGAAGAATGGATTTTCATTTATAGGCGCGCATCCGCATACTGATGCAGGCGTGAGGGCTTTTTTTACGCAGTTGAAGTGGCTGGTCAAAGGGAACGGGTTTTTTGTGATGTCCGGGAGGAAAGATTGATCCTGGTATTTTTTCAATAGGAAAAAACACCAAAAAAGAAAGCGCTTTATACCGTATCGGATTATATTAGAAATAGCCGATACCGATATATACTTCAATGCCATATCGGATATATTAAATCATGTCCGATACCGATACATCATTGATCCATGAAAGACTTCTTTCACGCATAAATGAAAAAATGCGCAGCCTTAACTCGCTTCGCCCTCTTCCAGCCGATGGTGTAAAAAAGCTGCATGAAGAAATGAGGCTTCTCCATACATATAATTCAAATGCGATAGAAGGGAATACTCTAACGCTACCGGAGACAAAACTAGTCCTTGAAGAAGGTATTACCATCGGCGGAAAAACGCTGCGTGAGCACCTTGAAGCTACAAATAATGCCAGAGCGTTCGATCTGATGGAGGATATCGCAAAGAAGAAAAAGAAGATAGACCATGTTGTAATTCAGCAGATCCATGAAGTAGTTACAGCAGGCATATTGGAGGAGGCTGGAAAATATCGTACCAGGAATGTCAGGATAATTGGCTCTGCCAGAACTCCGCCTGACTGGTCAAAAGTAATAAGGCTAATGGATGAGCTAATTGAAAAAATCGATCGATGTAAAAGGCATCCTGTTGAGGTGGCTGCTCTTCTTCATCATGGATTCGTTAAGATCCATCCATTTATAGATGGTAATGGAAGGGTGTCCCGCCTTCTCAACAACCTGTATTTGATCTCTCATGGTTATCCGCCGTTAGTTCTCAAAAAAGAGGATAGAGGAAAATATTACAGGTTCCTGAGAGCGGCGGATGCAGGAAATCCCGGTCAGTTCGTCAATTTCATTGCAAAAGCAATGGATGAGAGTCTTACGATGTATCTTTCTATCTTCGGCGGGGTTAATGAACTGCTGCCCCTCAAAGAACTTGCCGAAAGTACACAATATTCTCAGGAATACCTCAGCCTGAGAGCAAGGCAGGGTGTTCTGGATGCGGTAAAGATAGGCAAGGTATGGTATTCTTCAAAAGGTGCGATAGAGCAATATCTTCATGAACATGGCAAAAGATAGTGGTTTATATGGAAAATAAATTAATGTCCTTTTCAAAAATCTCCGCCCGGGCATTCGCTCCTGCCCATATCTCAGGATTTTTCATAATCGACATAAAGAAAGACCCCATCCATTCAGGATCAATGGGAGCAGGGATAAGTCTTGAGAACGGCGCGGTAACTACAGTTCTCCCTGCGAAAGAAACTGCTATCAAGATCAATGGTGAAGTCAACCGGGCTGCAACAACTCTATCTGCAATAAGACTCCTGACAGAGAAGCCTGTCCTCGTTGAGACCACACTCAGCATCCCGATAGGCGCAGGCTTTGGGGCAAGTGCAGCAGGGGCGCTCAGTACTGCTCTTGCGGTGAACAAAGCGCTCTCCATAGATATGACATTTAATGATCTGGCAAAAGCTGCACACATTGCAGAAGTGAAAAACCGCACAGGACTTGGCGATGTGGCAGGAATGATATGCGGAGGCATCGACATAAGGAAACATGCGGGAATCCCTCCTGTCGGGAACATTGACAGGATACCATGCAGGAACGAAATTATTTCATGGGTATGTTTTGGAGGAATTTCAACAAGATCAGTCATATCTGATGACATGAAAAAGAAGAGCATCAATAAAGCCGGAAGACTCAGGCTTAAAGAACTCATAAAAAAACCCACCCTGGATAACTTTTTCCGGCAATCCCGTGTGTTCGCAAAGGAAATAGACATGATTAGCCCGCAGGTCAGGGACGCCATCGAAGCAGTAGAAGCTGCTGGCGGGCTTGCAAGCCAGGCAATGCTTGGCAATACCGTCTTTGCGATAAATGATAACGGGGCGCTCTCTGGATTCGGGGAAGTCCATACAAGCAGGATAAGCCATGCTGGGGCGCACCTGTTATGATACCGAAAAGCCACCCCCGCTACGAGTCTCTGATGACCCGTGAGAAGATAGTGGAAGGCGTAAAAAAAGGGATTACGAGCACGCAGGGACTTATCGCACAGGGACGCGGAGAGGCTTTTGACTACCTGCTGGGAGAAAAGACCACACCTGACGCACTGCATGCAGAAAAGGTAGCCGCTGCCATGCTGCTTCTTTCAGAAAGACCTGTCATCTCTGTTAACGGCAACGTTGCAGCACTTGTTCCTGATGAGATAATACGGTTGAGTGAGAGTGTTAATGCACCGCTTGAGGTGAACCTGTTCTACAGGACTGAGGACCGGGTAAATAAAATAATCAAGCACCTGCATTCTCTCGGAGCAAAGAATATGCGAACAAAGACTGATGCCCTTATACCCGGCATCGAGCATCAGCGCGCAAAAGTGGATAGCAGCGGCATCTTCAGCGCTGATGTTGTGCTTGTTCCCCTGGAGGACGGGGACAGGTGCAAAGCGCTTGTGGATATGGGAAAGACCGTTATCGTGATCGACCTCAACCCGCTGTCAAGAACAGCGCAGTGCGCGCATGTGACGATAGTGGACAATGTTGTGCGGGCGATCCCGAATATGACTCGATTTGCAGATGAGCTTGGAAGATCAGATAAAGATGAGCTTGAAAAATTGATAAAAGGATTTGACAATAGGAAAAATCTGGCGAAAGCAATAGATGATATTCTTAAGCACCTTGCCTCTTGTAAATAATTGCATTTTGAAAAAAGACAAAACCTTTATTCCATACAGTCGATTAGCTCCATCATGCACGTGAACGCAGACCTTCATATACATTCAAAATACAGCATGGCAACCTCCCCGAAGATGGACCTGCCCACGCTTGCGGGGGAATCCAGAAAAAAAGGCATCCAGCTTGTTGCAACGGGCGACTGCCTGCATCCGAAATGGCTTTCACAGATCAAGAAAAATCAGGAAGAAAATGGCGTTTTTCTGGTGGATAATATACACTTTGTCCTCACAACCGAGATCGAAGATGCAAACCAGGTGCATCATCTTCTCATAATTCCTTCGGTCTCAAAAGCTGAAGAACTATATGAATTCATGAAGCCGCGCTCGAACAATATCGATTCGGACGGAAGACCAAATGTCAGAATGGACGGTGTTGAAATAGCGCAGGCTGCAAAGGATGCCGGGGCGCTCATTGGTCCCGCGCACGCCTTTACGCCGTGGACTGCGATGTACGCGTACCATAATTCTCTGAAAGACTGCTATGGGGATCTGGCAGGTTACATTTATCTTATCGAACTTGGACTGAGCGCTGATACCTCTTATGCAGACAGGATCTCGGAGCTATCCTGCCTTACCTTCCTCACGAATTCAGACGCCCATTCCCCCTATGTGAATAAACTGGCGCGGGAGTTCAATCGTTTCGAGATGGAATACATAAGTTTTGATGAACTTTCGATGGCGATAATACGCGAAAAGGGGAGAAAACCAGTCCTCAATGTTGGAATACCCCCTGAGGAGGGAAAATATAACGAGAGCGCATGTATCCGGTGCTTCAAACACTATACCATGCGAGAGAGCATGATCAAGAACTGGAGGTGCTCATGCGGTGGCACTATAAAGAAGGGTGTGAAGGACAGGGTGAATGAACTGGCATCATATGACACACCGAAACATCCGCCCCACAGACCGCCATATCTTCACCTGATACCGCTATCCGAGATAATAGCGATGGCGCTGGGAATTGGAACGAATACAAAAGGAGTCCAGAAAATATGGGATGTTCTCATAAAGCAATACGGTTCTGAGGTGGCTGTGCTTGTTGACACTGCTATCAATGATTCTGGAGTGGATGAGCGCGTTATCGATGCAATAAAAACCTTCAGGGAAGGGAAAGTCAGGGTAATTCCCGGAGGTGGGGGACAGTATGGGAAGGTGGAGCTGGGCGGTGCAGAACCGGAAAAAACGCCTGAACCCCAGAAGTCACTGTTTGATTTCTGAGATGATCACATGTTATTTTTTAAATAGAGAGGGAGTATAAGAACGTATGATCCGGACATTTATAGCAGTTGAACTACCAGAGAAATTTATTCCTGAAATACAACGCATAGGTTCCATGATAAAAATCCCGGGAATCAAACTCGTTGAGCCCGGACTTGTGCACATCACCATGAAATTTCTCGGGGATATTAATGAGGATAAAGTTGAACCTATCGCCTCAGCGCTGTCAGAGATCAAGTGCAAACCCTTTGAAGCAGGGATAAAAGGTATAGGAGTGTTCCCGAAGCCCTCTTATGTGAGGGTCGTCTGGCTCGGGGCGCATGGGGATTTTGATACTCTGCACCGCGAGGTAGAACGTGTGCTTTCCCCGTTCAGATTCGAAAAGGAAGGAGATTTTACCCCGCATGCTACCCTTGCCCGCGTAAAACAGCCTGTGAACAGGATCGAACTAATAGAAAAAATAAAAAATATCGGGGATGCTGACCTCGGGACTTTCAGCGTGTCTTCCATAAGCCTGAAGAAGAGCACACTCACGCCCCGCGGTCCAATATATGAGACCCTGAAGGAAATAAAATTATCAGGTTAAATCCTAATCAAGGTCTGACAGGTCTGGTTTTTTCTTTGGTCTTCCCTCTTTTGCTGCCGCTATGACGTCATCTATGCGAAGTATCAATGACGCGGCTTCAGTGGCTGATGCTATCGCCTGATTTTTCACACGAAGGGGTTCTATCACGCCGTTCTCCAGCATATTCACTGACTTACCCTCATACACATCAAGACCAGCATATTTATTTCCCTGCTCATGCTGGGTCCGCAGTTGAGCAAGCATATCTATCGCATCCAGTCCAGCATTCTCAGCCAAAGTCTTGGGGATTATCTCCATAGCGCTTGCGAATCTATTTACCGCGAGCTGTTCCCTTCCTGACAGGGTGGATGCGTACTCGCGAAGTCGAAGCGAAAGTTCCATCTCAGGCGACCCGCCGCCTGCTACCAGCTTACCATCTTCGATCGTCACGCCAACCACGCGAAGAGCATCATGCATTGCCCTGCTCAGACTTGTCACAACATGCTCAGTCCCTCCCCGCAATAATATCGAATAGGTTTCAGGGTTCTTGCATTCAGTAATGAATATCATCTCGCCATTGCCAACCATTCTCTCTTCCACAAGCCCTGCATGTCCCAGAGTCTCAGGAGTTATCTCGTCCAGGCTCGTGATGATCTTTCCGCCAGTGGCTCTTGATAACTTCAGCAGGTCGTTCTTCTTTACCCTGTGAGTAACGAAAATACCGGCTTTTGCCAGGAAATAGCGCGCAAGGTCGTCCACTCCTTTCTGACAGAACACAGCATTCGCACCGCTTTTTATTACTTTCTCAGAAGCTTCCCGTATTTGCCTTTCTTCCTGTTCGAGAAAAGTGCGTGTCTGTCCTATTCTGTCAATGGATATCTCGGATTTTGTCTCTGTCTTTCTGACCTCTATAGGTGTAGCAAGTATCGCGATCTTTGCGTCTTCTATCCGAACCGGCATGCTCTGATGCGTTTTTGTCTTGTCAAGGATAATGCCTGAGATCAGTTCGCTGTCATCGACGCTTCCTTCTCCACGTCTTTCTATAGAAATTTCCTTAATATTCACTGTCTTTTTGCCGTTTTCCTTCTTGACTATTGACTTCACAGCGCGGACAGCAAGGTCTGAAAGTTTATCTTTTGAGAATTCAATCCCTTTTCCAGTTAGAGCAGTCTGGGCTATCTTACGAAGATGTTCATCTGTGGCTTCTACGGTGATATCGGATAAGATCTCTCTTGCTCTATGCGAGGCGATCTCATATCCGCTAATGATGGTCGTTGGATGAATTCCCTGTTCCATCAATTCCTGGGCTCCTTTTAATAGTTCACCTGTCAGAACAGCGGCTGTGGTGGTGCCGTCCCCAACCTCATCGTCCTGGGTCTTTGCCACATTTGCCACTATCTTTGCTGCAGGATGTTTGATAGACATCTCTTCAAGAATGGTCGCACCGTCGTTCGTGATCGTAACAAGCCCTGCCGGGTCTGTAAGCATCTTGTCCATACCCCTGGGACCGAGTGTAGTTCTCACTGCTTCCGCGACTGCTCGTGCAGCCATTATGTTCCCGCGTTTTGCTTCTTCTCCGCGAGTCCGTTCTGTTCCCTGTCTTAAGATAAATATAGGCTGTCCGCCCATCTGGCCTGTCATAAATTACCTCCTTATAATCTTAAATGCAATTACGTATTCGCCTTTTTCTTGTTTCATGTTTGTGGTTCGATAAAAAGCTTTCGCTCAGATCTCAAAAGAACTGCGGATTATTCTGAAACTGTTACCTTCAATATAATATCATAATATTTTTGTTCAATGCATGTTTTGAGGCATCCTATGGACATCTCAATAACGCTGCTGATAATCTCAATATTCATCGGTTTCTTCCTGGGTATAATCTCAGGGCTCACACCTGGCATCCACGTAAATAACTTCGCCCTGATACTGCTTGCTCTCACTCCGTTTTTCCTTAAAATGGGCTTTGCGCCATTTTACATCGCAGTGATAATACTCTCAAACTCAGTTACCCAGACATTCGTTGATATCATTCCCTCTATATTCCTCGGCGCTCCAGAGGCTGATACAGCGCTAGCAGTGCTTCCAGGACACAAGCTTCTGATGGAAGGTCGGGGGTTCGAGGCTGTGCGTCTATCAGCCATAGGCAGCGCCGGTTCGGTGGCTGCTTCTCTTCTCATTGCAGTACCTCTGGGTTTCTTTTTCATGAACATCTATGGCACGATAGATGCATACATTGGCTGGATCCTTGTTCTTATCGTGGTGCTTATGATAGCCACAGAGAACGGGGAGGTTGTGGAAGGTCAGGGGTCGCTTGTACATATTAAATACAAGAGTTATGCCGTTATTCTGTTCCTCCTGTCCGGTATGCTTGGAATGTTTGCTTTTGACAATACCGATATGATGACACCCCTGGTAACACTTGGCGAACCATCAATACTTCTTCCACTTCTTTCTGGGTTGTTCGGCGCCTCGATGCTAGTTCTTGCTCTGATGACGCGCTCGGAAGTCCCACCGCAGCAAAAAAACTGCA
>JBGOYM010000036.1:0-12183 GCA_041479675.1 Candidatus Methanoperedens sp. | reverse complement strand
CCTCTTCCACCAATCCAATTTCTTTGCATACAGCAGCTACTATGCCAAGATGATCTATATTTTTGCTTACATATCCCATAAGTTTCTAATTATGGTTTAAATAAATAAAAAGTTATGGTTTTTATCTGCGAAATGTGGGTAGTAGCATTATTTTTCTGGTGCTCTGTATACCTCGTATTCTGGATGAGTGATATCCACTTGTTATCTCCCTCTACCCTAATTATCAAACATGCAGCATAAAACTAGCACCAACTTATTGGATGTTACTTACTACTTCAGGAAATTTTCCGTTCAACAATTTCTGCATATTGCTTGGCGGCATCTATTGAAGGACTACCAAATGGTTCAATATAAACCATCGATACAAGAACGTTAGCTTTTCTGGAGACTATCCTTGCTTTTGGGCCATAGCTATATCCAAAACTTTCATCTCCATATTCGAGTGGCATTTGCCTATAATTTTCATCTTCTTTCTTTATTTCTATGAATCTTTGTTTCGCTGCATCTATTGAAGGTAATACTATAATACTACAAGCAAGCTGCTCTGCGTAAAAGCCGCCGACGGCTTTTATAAATATTACAGACCAGCGGGTGGAGTTACCTCCTTCGTCATTTTTCCCCCAACCACTGGGCATGTCATTTATTGTAAGTGCCATTTCCGATGCATTTTTTGTTATTAATAAAATCGGCATTGGTGTTGGTTGTGGCGGACTGAGAAATGCGGCTATAAATGCTGTCAGGAACAATGCCAAAATCAAATAAATTGGTATAGCTATCGCCATCCTCCACCATTTTCCACTTCGGAATCCAGGAACGCCCATTTTTCCTAATTTCCCAATTATTCCTTTCCTTTCAGGTGAAATAGAAATCAAGTTATTTCCACATTTAATACAGAAAGTGGCATCGTCTTGATTCTGCGAACCACATTTACTACAATACATTTCAAATACCTCCTATTTTCTCAAAGCCATAATGCCACCGATTAATAAAAGTATAAAAGGTAACAAGAAAGCAAAGCTTATTGAAATAAGTCCACCAAAGGCACTGATGACCATAAGCCATCCTGCTATTTTTGTTTTTTGATTTTACTAATACTGCACCAACTATTCCAATTATTGAAAAGACTATTGCAGCAAAACCTAGCCCTACAACTTTTGAAGCTTCTTCCATTTCGAAAGCTCCACCTAAACCGCCAATACCTATTGCAAAGAGTGCTCCAAAGAACCCAAATATTCCTCCAAGTAAAGCCAAAACCAATTCTATAGTTCTTGATTTTTCCTTCTTTATCTCTACTCCCTGCTTGGTTCCACATTTGGGACAGAAAACAGTTCCTTCCAAAAGTTCCTGACCACATTCATTGCAGAACATCTTTGCCACCTATCAAAATCTTTACCGTTTCAACTCGTATAAATCTTTCTATTATTATTATTCAAGTACAGCAGGATAGCCACTTTGCTCATCGATGTAAGAAAGGCATTGGCGACTGCTGGAGAAACTAATAATCTGCCCTCTCAAACTACAGATTACCACTAACATCAAAGCTATTTTTGAAAATCCGATGGGTTCAAAACCTCTACAGGATTAAAACCTATACCCTTTTTAAAGTTCATTCTATGAACAAAGTTTTTCATAGAGTCTGAAGGGTCAACTGCATTAAGATTTAAATTTTGTAATGTCTCTCTTGGAACCCCCACAGATAATATAGGTGTATCTTCCATGCGACCAGTCTTTGTATCGAGTAAATTTCCAATAGCATTAACAATAATTATTTCTATTGGCAATAATGCAAATAATTCTCTTGCGACTCGAAGGCTACCACCGCAAACATAATCTTGATATAACTCATAGAATTTTGTCACAGGCATAGGTTTTGCGGAGAGCTTGCCACTTTTAAGAAGGCTTTTAACTTCTGGAGGAACAACCTTTTCACTATGGACATTAAGATTAGCAATAATCAAATTTTTATTAATAACTTTGAATCCAATACTTGACCCCAATTCTTGTATTTCTTCAAAAAGATTTACTTCTTTGATAGCTTCAAGATACGCCTCTCCACTACCATCAATAATTCCTTCAGCTATCTCTATTAATTTTTTCCATTCATCATATTTTTCTCTATAATCTTCGCACGCTTTTTCATAGTCTACTTTATCGATTTCTTTCGCAGCTTCTATATTTTCCAATAAAGTAGCTTTCTTTTTTTCAACATTACCGAATATTTTTGCAAATAAAGTAGGAGTATAGTTATCCAAAGCATTCTTTGCTTGGAGTTCATTTTTTTGTTGGTATGTTGGTTTATCTGGGGGATTGGAAGATTTGATTTCTTTCCAATTCCAAGTACTACTGCAATCTTTATGGATTGATTTGAGTACATCTAAGTAGTTTTCATCCCATCTTTGAGTAATAATTTTTTCTTTCAAACCAGTATCAATCGACGTATTTCATGAAAATCTCATGATTTTTATCTATTTCGATTCATTTTTCATCTAAAAAAAGCTGCTTACAGATAGCGATTTAACTTCAACAATTTTTTTGCTTTTTATGATATGTAGGTATACAAAAATAAATTATAAAACAATATCAATGACAGTAAAATTTATATAGTTTTGTATACATACTATATATAATGGGATGGAATCTTCATACAGATAAACGAAAAGGGAAGGCATACATTTCCCTGAAAAGAAATCGAAGAGTAGAAAAGAAAATAGAATCCGATTATATTTATCTTGGACCTGAAGGAGATGCTGTCAAAATCCTATTTGATCTTGAGACAAAACCATTGATCGATGAAAAAGAAATTAGTTATAGTGGTGAAATAATTTTAGGAAGTATAGCAAAATCCATCCAGTTCAATAACGTAATAGAGAAATACACAAAAGACGAACGTATTGCAAATGTATTAACAGATATAATAATTTTGCGAACACTTTTTCCAGAGAGCAAAAATAAATTAGTCAAAGTGCGATTACCGAACTCCATATTGAAAGATACAAATCAACTGAAATATAATGAAGAGGTCTACGAGTTCATGGATGATCTTCACGATAACATTTCAGATACAATGTACGGTCTCATCAAAAATGCTATCAAGGTCTATCATCTCGACATGAAGTATTTAATTATCGATGCAACAAGGATAAAAATCTGGAAAGATGAAGAAACAGATTTAATAAAATTTGGATATTGCAGCAGGAATGAAATAAAATCCCTACCTCAAGAAAATCTCATTCTTGGAGTAAATAATCAATATGTTCCTCTTTTTGCAAATGTGTATCCAGGGAATACCCCGGATGTAAAAATGTTTGGTGATTTTTTGAACATAATTAATAATCAGTATAAGGAGCTATCAAATAATGTCAAAGATAGATTTATGATATTTGATCAAGGCAATGTTAATAAAGCAAATACTGAATGCTTGCGGGAACTCAGAAAAAAAGGAATTAATTTTGTTTCAATGTATAAAACAACTGGATCATCCAGATTTATCAAGAAAATAGACAGAAGTGCTATGCCATTAATATATTCAAAAGAAATATCTAAAAATCATAAAACTGAAATTTATGGTAAGGTCATTGAAGATCGAGTTTATGGAAAAATGGCAAGATTGTTGGTCTGCTACAATACAGATGTGATGAAACAGAAATGCAAGACATTAGATAGAAAAATCGAGTTAGTGAAGGCAGCGGTTGAGAAAAAGGAAACTATCGATGAGATTAAAACACTAATATCTAAATATAATCTAAAGCAAATTATTAAAATTGATGAGACAGAAGGGAACTTAGGACTCAAAATAATTAAGGAGAAGCTTAAAGATAGAAAAAAGTATTATGGATATTTTGTTTTATTCACTGAACATCAAGGAATTTCTGCAGAAGAGATTTTGGAAATCTATAAAAGTAGAGATATAGTGGAAGAAGGATTCAGGGCACTTAAATCTGATTTGGAAATTGATCCAGTCTATCATAGCAAGGATGAAAGAGTAGAAACTCATACAGTGATGGTTGTTTTTGGCTATTTGCTATTATCATTATTGCGAGCAATTTTGGATGAAGTAGGAATTCATTATTCGTTTGCAATGTTGAAGGAGATCATTAAATCAGGGAATGCAGTTGAGGGGGTTTTTGACCATGAAAAACTTGAAAAAAGGTTGCATATTTGGAGGCCAATTAAACTTAGAGCTGAACTTGAAGAAATTTTTAAAGCAATTATGATTAAAATACCAACATTTGATGTGAAGGAAGTTATACCTACAAAATTAAGCTGATTTAGGAAGTTAAATGTATCTATAGCTATTGATTTTGGGCTTTTTTTTGTGAAATTTTACTCAAACTTGGGTATCAATGTATATCTCTTCAAAATCCGCTTTTTCCTCGGTGTAAGGTCCTATTAACTTTTTCCTGATCCAGCCCACCCATTTCTGGGCTGTGGATGCTCCCCCTTCAGCATAGTGACCATGATCGAAGTAAACAGCTTCATGCTCTCCTTCTTTTGGGATTCTATAATGTGGATATATTATCTTTATATCTTCAAACTTTCCTTTCAATTTAAGGTCTAGGATTTCAGTAAGATTTTTGCTGACAGGACATTTCTTTGAGGTACCCGTGGTCAAATTATTTAAGCAATCGAGATTTTTTTTCCAGTATCTATTTCCTTGAAATAGTGGTCATGATTTCCAACTACGTATACAACCTCTGCACTATTTTCCTTTGAGTATTCTGAGAGCCTTGAGAAAAATTTGATGTCTTCTGCTTCATCCCAGGCATTCTCAAAATCAGACCTCCAAAGGTCGAAGACATCTCCTAGAAGTACAATCTTTTTTGGTTTGATTTCGTTCTCGATTAAGTCAAGACAGTTTATGAGGTCTTTAGTGTTAGTTTCATCATCGCCAGTTTCATCGAAAGATGCTCCGAAATGAATATCTGAAAGTACAACAACTTTTCCATTTGCCATAATCCACCATTATAATAGGGGTTGTCCTTAGTATTAAATATTTCTGGCAATCGGTATTGTAAATTGGAATTGAATTAATGAATAGCAACCAAATGTACCACAATTTTTAATGTTTGCTCTCATTAACTTAATTGTTGTTTTCGTGTCCCCCCTAAAAGCAAAAGCCAAAACAGCGAATAAAGGATAAATTCATGCACTTGCGCCAAGATGCCTCGTTTTTCAAAACGAGGTCAGTTACGTGCATTCCACTAAATGCAACGAAACCCTGAACCAGCGATACGATAAATATGATAACGAGTAGCGCCAGTGACGCAGGCTGTGTGAATTCAGTGCGTCCATTCAGGATAAAGTAACTATGGATAGAAAAGGCAAAAACCCCTGAAGCAGCCAGCATCAGAGATAGTCATTATTTGATCTTTGCAAGAAGTACTGTGTAATTTTTACCGTAATACCCGGCGCATTTGGGGCATGTAGTATAGAAGAAATACATCTTTTTAGGGTCTTTGCCTTTTGACCTGACATACTTTTCCATTTCCTTCGCCCATTTCCCGGCATCCTTGTAAGGACCTTCAAACACCCTGGTCAGAAAAGTCCCTGAAATTCTTTCGATCGCCGCACCAGGCACTTCCCTGCTAACTGCGATGTAGACATCCGCACCCCAGAGGGAGTTCTCGTCCGTGAACATAAGCGGCTCATGTGGAAGGGCGCCTGCTGATTTTATCTTCTCCATGTTCCTTATCATTACTTTATCAAAGTTCATGGGGATGTGGAAAATGCTCCTGACCCGGTCTTTGAGGAACAGCCTGTCCTGCCATGTTATCTCCTTTCCGTCCCAGGGCGCCGGGTCGAACCTGGGGCAGCATCCGGTTTCTGAATTTTCGTATAGTTTGTCCATAATCTAACCTCCTTACGTTCTTAAATATTGGAGGGGATTATTTAAATGGTTTGCGATTTTGGAGGAATTATTGAGAAACCGACTGAAAAATAATTATAGTGACTCTAATTTTGTTGAAAACAAGTTACGAATACCTCCCAAATAAACACTTTCATACTGCTTGGAAAAGTGCTAAGTATATTGTCCACTATTTAGATAATATATTTGGTAAAAATACTTAAAATAAGTAGTACCATGAATCTCAAAAAGCTCATCCCCATCCTGGAATCCATCGCACCTCCTGAACTGGCTGAGGACTTTGACGCAGGCAGGATAGGTCTCGTGCTTGACCGAGCCGATGAAGTCAGAAAAATCGCAGTTTCGCTTGACCCCACAGATCATGTTTTAAAAGAAGCAGCGTGCCAGGGTGCAAATCTATTGGTAACCCATCACACGCTGATATTCGACCCGGTAAATCTCATTTCAAAACGGCTTTCTGACACGCTGAAGATCGCCATTGATAACGATATATCCATCTATACCATGCATACGAATTACGATAAAGTCGAAGGTGGAGTAAATGATGTGCTCGCTGGATTGCTGGGATTAAGGAATATCACACCACTTGCACTTGGAAGGGTCGGTGAGATAGAGCCGATGAAGGCGAAGGATTTTGCCACTCTTATTTCGGAGAAACTGGATACCCATGTCCAGTATATCGGTGACTCCGGGATCAAAAAGGTCATAGTGATCGGTGGGAGCGGCTTTCGCAGGGAGTATATTGATATCGCCCTTGAGCAAGGTGCCGATGCTCTTGTATCAGGAGAACTGAGGCATGATGCCATACGGTACGCAGGGGGGAGAATATGCCTGTTTGATGCCAGCCATTACGCCACGGAAGCTCCTGCGATGAAACGGTTGTGTGAGCGGCTGCCTGTGGAATCAATATTTATTGATGATAAGCCGGGGGTCATGTTAGGGAAAGCGGATGAACTCCGATATCAGGGATAGATATTTACCAGTTCTGTACAAGCCTTATCGCTGCTGGTTTGCAGGCAGTTACACATGTGGTGCAGCCGATGCAGAAACTCCTTTCCAGGACTTCTGCCACCCTCTTGCCATTTTTTTCTACGATCCTGTATATCCTGGGACCCTTCGGACATACCCTGATACATTCCCCGCATCCAGTGCATTTTTCCGGGTCAACATATATATCTATCATAATTGCAATATTCAAAGAAGTTATATAAACGCTCAGACTAAATAACAGTGCATGTCTGGAAATACCTTTGGAACACTCTTTCGGATAACAACGTGGGGCGAGAGCCATGGCCCTGCAGTAGGTGTTATCATTGACGGCTGCCCTTCCGGTATCTCGCTTGAAGAAGCAGATATTCAGAAAGAATTGAACCGACGCCGTCCGGGACAGAGCGATATAACCACGCAGAGAAAGGAAGAAGATGCGCCAGAGATCCTTTCAGGGGTATTTTCTGGAAAAACAACCGGCACGCCCATATCCATTCTGGTCAGGAACAAGGATGTTGATTCAAGCAAGTATGAAAATCTGCGCAATATTCCGCGCCCCGGGCATGCTGACCTGACGTATGAGATGAAATACGGCTTCCGGGACTGGCGTGGAGGCGGCAGGTCATCAGCGCGAGAGACTATTGGAAGGGTCGCCGCTGGCGCAGTTGCAAAAAAGATCCTGGCACTTGATAATATTGAAGTTCTCGGTCATGTGGTGGAACTAGGAGGCATCAAAGCAAAAGCTTCAAGTACAGAAGAGATCCGCGAAAACACGGAAAAAAACCCTGTCAGATGCGCCGATCTTGATGCGGCTGTGGAAATGGAAGCCAGGATACGCGTCGCCAGAAGCGAAGGCGATAGCTTAGGAGGCATAGTGGAGATAATCGGCATCGGTGCCCCCGCAGGAGTGGGCGAACCGGTTTTTGATAAGTTGAGCGCCGAGCTTGCGAAGGCATTGATGAGCATCGGTGCGGTGAAAGGTGTTGAGATAGGGGCAGGGTTTAGCTCTGCATCAATGAAGGGTAGCAGTATGAATGACCCTTTTGCAATTAGAGACGGAAAGATACATGCGATCACCAATAACGCAGGCGGTGTTCTTGGCGGGATAAGTAGCGGTGAGCCGATAGTTTGCAGGATCGCAGTGAAACCTACGCCATCCATCTCAAAGGAACAGCATACCGTGGATATGAGCAAAATGAAAGATACAAGAATAAAAATTCAGGGACGACATGACCCATCTATCCCGCCGCGTATCGTGCCTGTGGCTGAGGCGATGGTTGCGCTCGTGCTTGTTGACCAGATGATGAAGGGCGGGTTCATAAAAACATGAAATTCAATCCTGATGAAGTTAAAGAAGCGACAAAGGCTGATTTTGACGCAGCCTGGAACGAAGGAAAAAAATACGTTGCTCAACCTGGTATCAATGAACAATACCCGCGCGTTTCACTGAAATATGGCAAGCCTCATCCTGTTTTTGATACTATCCAGCGTCTTCGCGATGCATACATGCGCCTGGGGTTTGAGGAGTACATGAATCCCATCATCGTTGAAGACAGGGATATACATAAGCAGTTCGGGTACGAGGCGCTTGCAGTTCTTGACCGATGCTTCTACACAGGTGGTCTTCCGAGACCTAACGTAGGCATCTCTGATGAAAGGATAGAGCAGATAAAAACCATCCTGGGAGAACTTAATGAGGAAGGGATCGAGAAGATAAGACAAATTCTCCACTCATACAAGAAAGGCGAGATAGAAGGGGATGACCTTGTACCTGAGATGTCAAAAGAATTGAAAGCCCCTGATTCAAAAGTGGCTGTGATGATTGACCATGTTTTCCCTGAATTCAAGTCCCTTGTTCCCGTGTGTTCGCAGAACACGTTGCGAAGTCACATGACCTCAGGATGGTTCATCAGCCTTGGTGAAATGGTGGATTACTGCAGTGTCCCTTTGAAGCTCTTTTCTGTGGACAGGTGCTTCAGGCGGGAGCAGGCAGAGGACGCCACGCGCCTCATGGCTTATTATTCAGCATCGTGCGTCATAATGGATGAGAACGTGAGCGTCGATGACGGGAAAGCCGTGGCAGCCGGGCTTTTGACCCAGTTCGGTTTTTCTAATTTCACATTCAGACCTGATGATAAAAGAAGCAAGTATTATGTCCCTGATACGCAGACCGAGGTATTCGCATTTCACCCAAAACTTGTAGGTTCAAAGACAAAATACAAGGATGGATGGGTGGAAGTTGCGACCTTCGGGGTTTACTCGCCTTCAGCGCTTTCGCAGTACAACATCCCATACCCTGTGATGAACCTGGGTATGGGTGTGGAGCGGCTTGCGATGATCCTGCACGATTCGATGGATGTCCGCGCACTCACATACCCGCAGTTCCAGTATAAGATCAACTGGGTGATGTCGGATAGCCAGATAGCGAGCATGATATCTGTCGAAGATGCACCGACGACAGGAACGGGGAAAGAGATACAGAGAGCGATAGTCAGGATTTGCGAGCAGCATGGGAATACACAGAGCCCGTGCGAGTTCACGGTATGGGAGGGACAATTGTTTGACAGGAATATCATAGTGAAAGTGGTGGAACCTGAAGAGAATACAAAGCTTTGCGGTCCTGCTGCGATGAATGAGGTCATCTCCTACAAAAACGATATACTTGGACTGCCCAGGACATCAAGATGGGATGAAGCTTTCAAGAACGGCGTGACTTCTGGAATAAGATATATTGATGCTTTCGCGGCACGCTGCGCAAAGGAAATAGAGGATGCTGCAAAGAACGGAAGCGGCTCTGAAACAAGGGTTAGGATAATCAAAGTGCCGTCAGAGATAAATATCAGGATAGACCCGATAGCGCAGAGATATATTACAGGATTGAAGAAGAAGATAGACACAAGAGGACCTGTGTTCACGACCGTGAGAATGGAGTTAATATGAAGCAATCAGGATACGCTTACGCTTACGGCGCCGGGACTATTATAAACGCCATCTCAACCTGGAAAGGCGCAGCATTTGGCATCGAACTTAAGACCGAGGCTGAAGTCGTGCTTACCGATTCCAAAAACATACAGGGCTATATGGAAGAAGGAGGCGACACCAGGCTTATCGAGCGCTGTGTCGAGCTTACACTTTTGCACTTTGGTTCAACAAGTGGCGCAAAGGTCGCCACGATGAGCGAAATCCCGATAGCCAGCGGGCTAAAATCCTCAAGTGCGGCTGCGAATGCAGTTGTTCTTGCCACTCTTGATGCGCTGGGTGAAAACCTTGAACCCCTTGAGGCGGTAAAAATTGGTGTACAGGCTGCGATCGAAGCAAAGGTTACGATAACTGGCGCTTTCGATGATGCCTGCGCCTCGATGCTGGGGGGATTCGTTATTACTGATAATAAGAGAAAAGAACTTATAAACAGGGTGGAGCGTGATTCCGAGGTACTTATCCTTGCTCCTGACAAGAAAGTGTTCAGTTCTGACACGAATGTGGCCCGCTCACGGCTTATAGGGCGATGGGTTGAGCTTGCATATAATGAGGCTCTAGACGGAAATTTCGAGAAAGCCATGACCCTTAACGGTTTCCTTTACTGCGCAGCGCTTGGATTCAGCACAGAGCCCATGATGGCGGCGCTTGAAGTAGGGATCGAGGGCGTGAGCCTTTCCGGCACCGGTCCCGCGTATACAGCCCTTGGCAGCCCTGAACTGCTGGACGGACTGGAGCCTGTGTGGCGCGGGATAGGCGGAAAAGTGATAAGGACCAAAGTAAATAATAGTGGTGGAAGAATATGCCGCTAAAAGAGGTCAGGGCAAAGATAGAAAAGATCGATGCGCAGATACTCAAACTTATCGAGCAGAGGACAGTGCTTGCAAAGGATGTACTTGATGCGAAAAGGGCTATTGCCATGCCGATAAATGATGTTGAGCAGAACAAAATGGTACTGGAAAGGGGGGCGAATTCTGCGACAGAGATGGGGCTTGATGGGGAGTCTGTGAAGCGGATTTTTGAGATACTTATTAAGATGAATATCGAGCGGCAGCATGAGATGAGCGGGGAAGGGAATCTACCGTAATGTGATATTACTTTCACACCGCTCTGATAACCTTTATATTCCCACAGGTGCAAGGTGATCATTGCCTCTCAACTAACAAATCAAACAAGAGGCTTGAGGAAAAATATGAGTGACATAACAACAAAAATAGTAGCCCGATTCACAGAATTGGGAATAAAAGTACAGCCAGACGAAATCGAAACCCGGTTGGACCAGTTGATAAATAAGTTCAAGGTGCCTCCTGAAGAAGCACGCAGGAACGTGATCAACTATTTTCTGAAACAGCACAACATCCCGAGAACTGAGTTTTTCGAGAAGCGTGAAACACCGCAGGTGAAAGCGTCAGATATCAAAGAGGATGGCAAATGGGTAACTCTGCGCGGCAAGGTCGTGCATCTCTGGGAAACGAACCATGAATCCATATCTCAGGTAGGACTGCTGGGCGATGAGTCAGGAACGATAAGATTCACGAAATGGACAAAAGCCGGGCTGCCGCAGGTCGAAGAAGGCAAGAGCTACCTGTTCAAGAACGTCATCACTTCGGAATATCAGGGACAGTTCAGCATAAAACTCAATAAGACCAGTGAAATAGTCCCTATAAACGAGGACATAGAAGTGGGCAGAACGCTTGTCGAATACAGCGGCACAATCGTGGATATCCAGAGCGGCTCAGGTCTTATTAAACGCTGCCCTGAATGCAACCGTGCGCTCATAAAAGGTGCATGCGGCGAACATGGAAAGGTGGAAGGCATCTACGATCTTCGTGTGAAAGCGGTCATGGACGACGGGGAAAAGGTTCAGGATATCCTATTGAACAGGGAAGTCACTGAGGCTCTGGTCGGCATTACTCTTGATCAGGCAAAGGACATGGCGACAGAAGCACTTGACCAGGCTGTGGTGCTTGATGTAATAAAAAGCAAGCTTGTGGGCAGGTATTTCATCGTTTCAGGAGCAAAACTTGACAGGTTCATACTGGTGGATACGATCAAACTGGATACAACACCGATCGAAGAAGGCATTATGAGTCTGCTCGCAAGTGCAGCGCCAGTTGCACAGGAGGCGTAACATGGCTGAAAATGGATCCGTAACAGGATCAGGAAATGGATATGGAAGCGGACCAGGATTTGCACGCGAAGTGGCACACCGCATATTCGCAGCAGAGTTCAGGGAATCTAACTTACAGGCAAAGGAAGGGCAGGACCAGTATTCTCCTTCGTATCTCATAACCCCAACTGGCGCAAAGTGCAACCGCGTCTTCATTGTTGGAACGCTGACCGAGAAGGATGAT
>JBGOYM010000035.1:0-12222 GCA_041479675.1 Candidatus Methanoperedens sp. | reverse complement strand
TAAAGAAATCAAGGGTATCACGGAGAACTCATAGAAGATATGAAACAAGATTTTAATGAATGAGTAGGAGATGAATTAAATGGGAATATTTGACAAATTATTCGGGATATTTCATAAGGCCAAAAATACGGAAGAATCAGAAAAGGATAAAATACAGGAATTTAGGACAGAGAATATTAATGTGACTAACCTAATACGTGAAATCATGGAAGGTTCAAACCTTACTTCACACGAAAAGAAAATTGATCGATTAATTAGTCTTGGAATGAAGGTCACTAATGAAGTTGAATCTGCTATATCATCGGTTGAACGATATAAAAGTAAAGATAAATTTAAAAATGCGGGTTTATTATGCGAAGCTATTGGAAAGATAGGAGGTGAAAAAGCATTTGATTTACTTAAACACTTCGCAACAGATACGTCAATTATACTTGAATGTACATACATTAGAAATGGTGCGATTCGCGGCTTTGCTCATCTTGGCGACCAGCGAGCTATTCCATTATTAATGGACTTAGCAAGAAATAGACCTTTTGACGTAGACGAATCAACTATCAATGATGCCCTTGGAACGCTTGGCTCTGCTTTGCCCACGCCATCCAAAAGGCAATTGCCATCAGCAGAAGAATTGAGCAGTCTACAGAATGAAAAAGATATTGATGGATTGATAGAATTGTTGAAACATGATGAAGATGTACGAATTGAAGCAGTTCTAGGAGAAATTGGCGATGCAAGAGCAATTGAACTACTGATTCAGACTTTGAGTGATAAATCTTCAAGGGTCAGATTTAATGCAGCAGATAAATTGGGGAAGTTTGATGATAAAAGAGCAAAAGACCATTCCATTTGGGCTTTAGAGCAATTGTTAAGTGATAAAAACGAGATGTGGAGTAGAGTTGCTGTTAGGTATCTTTTTGAAAGAGGCGGGATAGAAGCAATACCCTCTTTAACGAGGGCGTTAAAGGATAATGGGACTTATATGGTTTCAGCTCTTGCTCTTGGGGAGGAGCTTATGAAGTATAGAAAAAATATGGATGAAGAGAGATTACGGGAGGCTCTCCTCCCAGCGAATCAATATCTAATTAATAAAATTGAATGCGCAGAAATAACAAGTGGTGCAAGGAGTTATGATGACTCCATAAGTCTCGCAATAACTGCGTTGAAAGGAATTGGGGATTTGTCATCCGTACCTGTTTTAGAAAGTTTATTGAATAAGGTTAAAAATAAGATAGAAGTTGAAGGCATGGTTCGTGAATACGTCGATAACGGAAGGGCAGTTGGGTACATCTCTCCTAATGATAATATTAATCACATAGAAAGTGCGATCGAAAGTATTGTTAAAAGGGAAAAGATAGAAGCTGGAGAGTCATAGGTGTATGCTGGTGTATGAACTCAAAAGCCAAACTCATTAATTTCATATGCATTTTGTTGACCTTATATCCACAACGCTTCATTATAAAAGAAGCACATAAGAACGATAATACTTCATACACACTCTGTTGATGCCTCAGACTTTAGCGAAGCGGAGTCCAAATAGTGACTTCAAAAAGAGTTTAAATTGAGAAGTCAGTCCCAATTGTCAACTTTCTGAATCCCACACCATCACTAAACTTATATCGCAACCTCTCAATGCAGTTATGTATTGCCTAAGTGATACAATAGTTATATTATCACGCATGACAATACCATTGTCACTGTGACACTCAAATTCGAAGGTTATATAAAGAGCCCTGATGGCTTCGGCACGGGCACATATGAAGTTATGCACCCGAAAGGTGCATCAATAGAGATAACTAGGTCATTATTCGAAGGCGATGTGCTGCAGATAACTTCAGTCAGGAATACGCCAGACCCGGCACTCGAAAAAGCTCGCGGGATCAGGCTCTATGATGGGACTAAAAAGTTATTCGACGGGTATTTGCGCGCACCTGATTATCGGCGTGGAAGCAACAAGTACAGGACTCTGACCACCGGGGTTTACGATTGGCGAAAGGAACTTGAGGCAATATATATCACAGAGTCGGCAGGAGGCACTGAGAGCTATGTCGATCGATCTTTAGACTTCATCCTTACGGCATCATGCTCTGAGCGAAAACGCTCACGGACATAAACAGCTCGAATCCGAAGGGGTTAGGGAAGGACTGCAAGAAGCTGCTGAATCATGTGGTAATCAAAGAAACGAAATGTTTTCCTTTACAAAATATTTTGTTTCTTTCCATCCTTTGACAGCAGCACTACCCGGCTGTTCTCCGATCCATCAGCGATCAAATACCCCAGCGCTGCAGCAACCTTCCTGGAAAAATCAAGCACTTCATCGTAGGAGGGCATGCTTTCAAGCGTGAGGCGGTTTCTTGAAAAACCAAGGTGCATGTAGGCTTTAAGCTCCACATAATCCGGTTCTGCGCGTTCGATGAGCCGGGCATACCCTTCTGGATTTATTATATTTACCCCCTTCGTAAGCGTCATCCTAACTGCAGTTCGCGAATCAGAATCTTTGATAGTTTCAAGTGAACGCTTTATGTTATCCCATGTATCTGCAAGCGGAGCGCATACTTTTTGATATGTTTCTTTATCGGGTGCGTTCAGACTGATATAAAGCTGGGTCGGTTTGAGCGATCCTACCATCTCCGGATTTGTTCCATTGGTGACCACAAAAGTGGTCATGCCCATTTTATGGAATTCCTCTATGAGTTCCGGGAGGTACGGGTAAAGCGTGGGCTCACCAGCCAGCGATATAGCGACATGCCTGGGCGTAAGAGCCTCGTTGCATTTCGTTCTATCCATGAATTCCGAGCCTCTGTAACCGGATACGAGGCGGCGCTGTTCAATGAGGCAGTTTTTCACTATTTCTTCAGGTGGGTCCCAAGAATCTGGTACCTCTACAGGAATCTCGACAGCCCGCCAGCAGTGGAGACAGCGGTGGTTACATACAAGCGTAGGCGTCATCTGGATGCAGCGGTGTGAGGTCATGCCGTAGAACTTCGATTTATAGCAGTCGCCGTCGTTTCGCATGCTTTTGTTGAGCCACAGGCACGTCTTAACAGCACCGTGTGTGCCTGCAAGGTGGTAACCGTGCTTTTTAAGGAGTTCTCTGGTCGTGCTGTATAATGGTGTCATTTTTCGGGTGGGTTCTATTATCCATCGTAATATTAAAGATGTTACCCACCGAAAGTTTTTAAATACCATATATCATCAAAGGATGAATACTTCGAGGTAATTTAATGGCAAGAAACATTCGTGTTGAGAAAATCACACAGACTCCTATAGAAAAACAGGAGATAGAGATCGTTGAAAGAAAAGGGGTGGGACACCCTGATAGCATGGCTGATGGTTTTGCAGAGGCAGTAAGCCGGGCGCTGTGCAACGAATATATCAAGAAATTCGGAACAGTGCTCCATCACAATACAGACCAGGTCGAGGTCGTGGCAGGGCGCTCACATCCGGAATACCGCGGCGGAGAACTGATTTCACCTATCTATGTGCTTCTTGTAGGAAGAGCCACGAAAGAATTCCAGAACAAAAAGATCCCCACCGATACTACAGCGGTAAGAGCAGCAAAGCAATACCTGAAGAACGTCCTTCCTGACATAGACTCTGAGCACGATATCATCATCGACTGCAAGCTCGGGGACGGGTCAACAGACCTGCAGAGCGTTTTTAAGCGAGGAAAGGCTCCGATGGCCAACGATACCTCTTTCGGCGTCGGACATGCCCCGTTCTCCGAAGTCGAGCAGATAGTGTACAATACAGAGCGCCAGATGGTGCTGAATTTCAAGAAAGACATGCCGGCAATAGGCACAGATATCAAGGTCATGGGTATGAGGAAGAATGAAAAAATAACGCTTACAGTCGCATGTGCTATGATAGGTAAGCATATTGATGACCAGAATCACTATTTCTCAATAAAGGATGAACTAAAGGGAAAGATACTCGACCTTTCAGGTACATATACAGACCGCGAAGTTGAGGTCTTCGTGAATACCGGGGATGATGAAGAAACCGGCTCTGTATACCTTACAGTTACAGGGACTTCTGCTGAAATGGGTGACGACGGCTCGGTAGGGCGTGGGAACAGGTGCAACGGTCTTATTACTCCGAACAGACCCATGAGCATGGAAGCCACAAGCGGCAAGAATCCTATAAACCATGTGGGCAAGTTGTACAACCTTCTCTCCACCCAGATAGCGAATGACATCGCCACAAACGTATCTGGGATAGACGACGTGTATATCCGCATCCTTTCCCAGATAGGGAAACCGATAGATCATCCTCTGATAGCAAGTGCACAGGTGATACCCAAGGACGGCGCCAATATGAATGCAATAAAGTCAGAGTCTGAAGCCATCATCGATAAGTGGCTCGGGGATATCACGAAGATCACAGAGATGATAACCAGGGGAGAACTGGCTACTTTCTAGAGGAATTTTTTTATGAATGATGTGGATATTGTTGTGGAAGCAGACGGGAAAAATATACCGATGAATGACTTTGTCAGAAAGATCCTGGCAGGCATGATCACAGGTTCGTTAGGAACCCTTCGTGGTGTTGAAGAGGGCTGGAAGACGATAAATATCAGTCTTAAAAAAAAAGGAAAGAATTAAAGCTTATCCAGCTTTTCAATTCCAACCTTCTTAACGAAGGGCTTATTGATCTTGTCCGGCATCCAGTCAGGTTTGTTCTTTGGTGCGGCAATCATTTGTTTCCAGCCCTTGAATATGTGTATCTTCTTTGTCCCTCGCTCCCTGAGACGAAGCTCTACTGGAGCGTTCTTTGTTCCCCCCAACCTGTTTGCTGCCTTAAGGGCAGCCTGTCGCGGCTGGCGCCCTGTGAATACGCCTTCCTCTGTACCATTTTTTTTCCTTAATATAAAATTTTTTATTTCTGTCATTTGGTTTAAATCCTCCTCGCACCCTTTAGATGCTACAGCCTTTACATTACAATGTATCTATTTATAAAACTTATTTGCATGAATAATCATTACATATGTATGCCGTTATCAAGCGCCCCTGTTCACAGTAAAAACTATTTTACCACGTCATATCCGGCATTTTTCCACTCTGTTATGCCGCCCTTCATGTTGTAAAGCTGCGTGAATCCGCTGTTTTCAAGTTTTTCACTTGCCGTTAAGCTGCGGTGACCAGTCCTGCAATATACCAGTATCTTCTTATCCCGCGGAAGTTCTTTGAGCCTGCTGTCAAGCTCATCAACGGGGATCAATGTAGAATCCATGATATGACCTTCATTGTATTCTTCCTGTGTCCGCACATCCAGGATGAAAACTTCGCCACGATCTATCATTTCTTTGGCTTGCTGGACGCTAACGTCAACGTGTCTCACTTTTTCTGATGGCGTTGTGCTGCTTAAGCATCCTGATACTATTGCCACAATTAGAATGCTTGCCAGAATGGCTGAATATATGTCTTTCATATAACGCACCCCTCTATCCATTTAAGATAATCCTCTGAACCCGAGTCTATCTTGAAAGAGATCACGCACGGCACTTCATAATTATGGAGTTGTTTTACCCTTCTTTCGATATCCTTCACTTTACCTGTCCTTGTCTTTATAAGCATCCCGAATTCATTCTCCTCATCTATCTTATCCTTCCACCTGAAAATTGATGTGATGGGAAATATGTTCGCACATGCGGCGAGCCTCTCCTCCACAAGTGTTCTCCCGATGCTCTTTGCCTCATCCATACTGCCAGCGGTTATATATATGATTGAAAACATAACATGCATTTAAATGCATAACTTATTTAAGAATTTACCCTTGGAGACTGCCCATTGAGTTTTATCGAAGCGTTATCAGGATTCCTTATACATAATTGGCATTTGGTGGCGGTTTTCTTCACTTATGCGCTGCTTGTCGTTTTATTGGACAGGCACGGGACGCTCAGTAAATACAATATAACGGTTCATTATTTTTTATTCATACCTGTTCTGATGATAAGGACACAGCGTGGTCAGAAGTTACTTGACCGCATTGCTATCCATAAGAGATTCTGGAGGTTGTTCGCGAACACAGGTCTCCCGGCAATGCTCATTGGCATGATCGTAATGTTCCTGTTATTGATTTTCATAGATTATGCCATGATACAGTCTTTCCAGACCCAGACCGTGCCGCATCCAGGTAAGTTCAACGAGCCGCGCAATATTTTCCTCATTCCCGGCATTAATGAATACATACCATTATGGTGGGGTATTATCGCACTGGTCGTGACCCTGGTAGTTCATGAGTTCTCACATGCCATCCTGTGCAAGGTTGAAGGAATCAAAGTAAAATCAATGGGGCTACTGGTAGCTCTTTTTCCCATAGGGGGGTTCGCAGAGCCGGATGAAGAGCAGCTTCTCGGGAAAAAGGCGGAGCCAGGAAAAGAAATGCAAGAACCCGATGAGCCAAAGAAGCTTGCCACAAGAAGTGAACGCGTAAGAGTACTCACCGCTGGAGTGATGGCAAACTTTGTAACAGCTCTGGTCGCATTTATCCTGTTCTTTTCATTTCTGGGTTCGATATCACCAGTCGGGGAAGTGATGGTAACAGGCGTGGTACCAGACTCTCCAGCCGAACTTGCAGGTGTAATTCCCAACATGATCCTCGTGGGGATAAACGACAAACAGATAAATAACGCCGAAGATTTCCTGTCTTATGCACAGGGGATTCAACCGGGAACCAACGTAACGCTTCATTTAATTGACCGAAAAGTAAGAAAATCGATAAGTCTCATTACAAAGGCAGGCAACCAGACTTCTTTTGGTATCAGGATATTCAATGTGTTACCTGACTCACCCGCAGAAACCGCAGGGTTGAAATCAGATATGATCCTCATCAAGGTAGACAATACCGAGATAAAGGGACTTGAAGACTTCGTCGATTTCATGAATTCCACAAAGCCAGGACAGAAAATAAACGTACAGGTGCTCAGCAACAGTTCGTTAAATGCATCAACACTTGTCTTTGAAAATCTTGAGCTTGCAAAGCACCCCCACGATACTGAGATCAAAAAAGGTTTTATGGGTGTCACATATTCCTCAGAGGGAGGAGCTATAAGTTATTCGATAGGTATCGGAATAGGTCAGTTCCAGGCTAAGGGTTTCCTGGGTATGTTGCAGAGCATACCATCATTTTTGAACGGGGCAACAGGCTGGATATTGCTTTTCAGCCTGCCCATCTACGGTTTTGCGGGAGAGGGTTTTCCAGGGTTCAGCGGTCTTATTACTAATTTCTATGAACCTGTTGGCCTTGCTGCATTTATGGGGGATGGGATATTCTGGTTATTGAACATCTTGCTCTGGGTCGGCTGGATGAATTTTTACGTTGGTCTATTTAACTGCCTGCCTGCGCTCCCTCTTGACGGCGGGCATGTGTTCCGCGATGTGGTGGCAACATCACTCTCAAGGTTCTTCGGTAACGGAGAAAAAATAGAGCGGATTTCCAATGCGATTGCGGTCATGCTGGCGATCATGATACTTGGGTCGCTTGTGCTCGTGACTTTTGCACCGTACGCAGCATACGGGTTTTAAATATTTATTTGCCCGTAACTCTCATCATGTTTATGTCCCTATTTGCAACGGTTCTGTGATCTTCTTCAAAGTGGCTATAGCCGAGAGCGCAGCAAGATAACTTGTCCTGGGATTGCCCGGCGAGGGGACGTTTTCAATCCTGCAAGTGAATTTCCCGAAATCCCCCTCGACCTGGATTTCGTGGATGTTCCTTGCAGCGCCCGGGTCAACAAATATCCTCACATTTGTATTTTCTTTTCCAATACCTGCAAGGCTCAACGAGACCGCCACGTTCACGTTCGCGGGGAATGCTGCAATCGCCTCATCCGCGCTTCCTTCAAAGAGCAGCGTTTTTTCACGGAATGAATCAAGGTCAATATTGTTTTTTTCTACAAACGGCGCACCTTTCAATCCTTTCGGATTCTTGGTCGTGGTAAGAGTTACCTTATTAACATGGGCAACGCTTGCGGATTTTAAGCCGTCGATTCCTGCAATGGCTCCAGAGGGTATGAAAATCTTGCAGTTATTTGTCCTCGCTGCTTCAGTAAGTCTTTTCAAAAGCCCGTTATCCGTAAAGGCGCCGGCGCTTAAGACCATGAGGTCTTTTCCACTCTCCAGGACGGCAGCCCCGAATTCATGGACTGCCTGCGCCGAGGCGCATTCAACGACTATGTCCGCGCTTGATATCAGTTCATCGGGGGACGATATTGCGGGCTTTTTGCCAAGCGCTGCAAGAAGCCTCTCACAATTCTCCCCGCTCCTGTCATGAACCGCTGCTAGTTGTGCATTTACCACACCTCTATCAATAGCCATGCAGACTTCAGTTCCGATAGCTCCACAACCGATTACTCCGACTTTTAACATAATGTTCCCTGATTTATTGACAGCAGTATATAAGTAATTGAAGACTACTATTAATTACAGGGATTATAATGTTATTGACCGAGCTTGAACGTTTCATAGATGAGGACTCAGGATACAATGATATCTCAAGCAGCATTGTTCCAGACTGCAAGGCGCAGGCTGAAGTTATTGCCAGGGAAGACGGGGTGGTTGCTGGTCTTGCTGAAGCTACACAGGTTTTTGAATATTTCGATGTGCTATCGACAACTGACCTCACTGACGGCTCTTCTATCAAAAAAAATGACGTGCTGTTCATTCTTGATGGCGGTGCAAGATCTATCCTGAGAGCTGAGCGGCTGGCTCTTAACTTCCTCGGAAGGATGAGCGGGATTGCCACCATGACGCGCAAATATGTGGAACGAGCAG
Source organism: Candidatus Methanoperedens sp. (assembly GCA_041479675.1). GTDB lineage: Archaea > Halobacteriota > Methanosarcinia > Methanosarcinales > Methanoperedenaceae > Methanoperedens. The sequence continues at coordinate 3,451 of JBGOYM010000035.1, read as the reverse complement.
GCAACGTTCGGATAGCGTGCACAAGGAAAACCACGCCAGGATTTCGGAAATTTGAAAAAAAAGCTGTTATTGCCGGCGGAGGCGACCCGCACAGGTTCAATCTATCGGATGCTGTCATGATCAAGGATAATCATATTTCTGTGCTCGGACTTGAAAAAGCCGTGAAAGTAGCTTTTCGCATAGCAAGTTTCACACAGAAGATAGAAGTCGAAGTTGAGACAGTAGATGATGCCATTCGTGCAGCAGAACTGGGTGTGGATATTATCATGTTCGATAATATGACAGTAGATAAAATTGAAGAAAGTATAAAATCGATCACAGAAAATGGATTACGTGAGAGTATTATTCTTGAGGCATCAGGTGGAATATCACTTGAAAATATTGCTGAATATGCAAGCTGCGGCGTTGACGTAATATCAGTAGGTACTCTTACACATTCATCCAGATGGCTTGATATAAGCATGAGGGTAAAATAAATCGAAATATTCATATCCTTGCATGCAGTATCATAACTCATGGCAAAAGATAAGAAGCTTGTTCAATCAGGCAATTGCAACGGGTGCGGTATATGCGTCACGGTCTGCCCTACGAATACAAAGATGTCAAAAGCAGAAGATTTCGATATCGATAATGCTAAACTTGCGATCCATGTTAGCAACGGCGTGGCAGCAGTTGACTACGGAGTATGCATCGCATGCGGTATATGTACCAAGAACTGTCCGGTTGCCTCGCTGGCAATGGTACAAATATGATCATTTTTGAACAAATAACAAATTTGACTTGAATAATACAGCTAAAGGACCTGTATCTGAGATTATCATATCTTCTCAATCTCATTTCCGAATTCATAGAGAACATCCCATATTGTAAGATCAGCTATCGCTGCTGATTGTTTTAAAGTTACTTCCCCCTCCCTATAAAGCTCCGCTACCATCACATCTTAAGACACATCCGCAGAAATCTATTAGCACAATCCAATAGCGCTGGGGCAAGCCCCAGACCCCCGGAGGCGCCGCCCGAGGGCGGGAGAACATATATCTTATTAAAGCACAGATTTAATATTATCGAGGACGTATAACTGACTATGCAGACCCAGATAAAAAGATACAATATACTGTTAAGAGGAAAAGTTCAACACATTGGTTACCGTGGAATCATTAAAGAATTTGCCAGATCTGATATTGAGAGCATCGAGAAAAAAGAAATCCACGATGAAATTTATTTACCTTCTGTATTCAGCAGGGTAGCAACCGATGAGTATTATGAATTTAGTAAAAAATTTGATATTGGTTTAGATTATCTCGATGGAATAAAAATTGACACTGGAGAGATGAAAGGCACTCTTGGAGAAATGAATTCGACTCTTGGGGAAGTGAAGGGCTCTTTGAATAGCATGGATAACAAACTTAGTGGTATTGATAACACGCTTGGAAAATTTGTAACAGAACAGGGAGAACACAACCTGTGGATGAAGGAGCACCTGATCAAAATGGATGAACACACCCAATGGATGAAAGAGCACAATCAGCGCCTTGAGAAAATCTTTGAAAAACTCACTGAGCGATAGTATCACATTGAGTTCATTGTCCCGGGTTTGCAACCTGACCTTTCCTGCTTCGCATTCCTTCAAATCCATGATTGCGCGTATGAGGGCTACGGATTCATGAAACGCTTTTTTTCCTTTTCTGAGAATTCTTTTTTATGAATACAGTGCCATATCAGGTCATGTATTTCTATATCCTTCCCGTTAACTTCAACCTTTTCGGGAAGTGGCTCTCTCACCCATGCCAGGAACCTGTGCAGCCCAAAGAGCAGGTGTTCCCTCTCTTCAGGGGTGATCAGATCATCAAGCCCTGGTTGTTGCTGGTTCATAAATATTCAAATCATGGTAAGGTCTTTATATACCCTTGTACCATTAAAAACAAGGTGACATAATGGCATTTGAATTTCCAGTATTAATTGCTGCTGTGGTAATCATATTGATACTTGCGCAGTCGGTAAAGGTTGTAAGGGAATATGAACGAGTAGTAATATTCAGGATGGGGAGACTGCAGGGGGCAAAAGGACCCGGGATTTTCCTCATAATCCCGGTGGTGGATAGTATCGTAAAAGTGGATCTCAGGATAGTCACAATAGATGTACCGAAGCAGACTATAATAACAAAGGACAATGTTACCGTTGATGTTGATGCAGTCATTTATTATCGCGTCGTGGAGCCCCAGAATGCGATCACAAAGGTAGAGAACTTCTGGGTAGCTACAAGCATGCTCGGGCAGACGACACTGAGAGATATTCTCGGGCAGATCGATCTTGATGACCTGCTCTCAAAGAGAGACGAACTTAACAAGAAACTGCAGATTGTTCTTGATGAAGCAACCGAGCCGTGGGGCATCAAGATATCCGCTGTCACGATACGCGATGTTAGTCTCCCTGAGTCCATGATGAGAGCCATTGCAAAGCAGGCTGAAGCAGAGAGAGAGCGCAGGTCAAGGATAATCCTTGCAGAGGGTGAGTTCCAGGCGAGCATGAAGATGACAGAAGCTGCTGAATTATACCAGAAAGTGCCCATCTCCATGAGGCTGAGGGAACTCCAGACGCTGGCTGAGATAGCGCGCGAGAAAAACATGATCGTAGTAACTTCAGGCGCCCCGGGCGGAGATATAAGCAACATCGCAGGACTGACTGGAGCCTTCTCAAAAGCTGAAAAGAAATGAAGGTTTTTTTTCTTTTTATTATTCTTTTCAGTCTTGTGCAAGCTGCCGGAGCGCAGGTCATCGTGGTTGAGTTGAACGATGCCATAACCCCTGCCAGCGATGATATTGTAAGTGAAGCCCTTGAAAATGCGCGCCAGTCAGATGCGCAGGCGCTTGTGATAACCATGAACACCCCGGGAGGAGGGCTTGAAGAGACAAAGAAGATACTTGATCATATCCAGAATTCCCCTGTACCCGTTATAGGGTATGTGTATCCCAACGGCGCCACAGCATGGTCAGCAGGCACGATAATACTCCTTGCCACAGATGTGGCTGCAATGGCACCCAACACGATAATAGGTTCTGCGCAACCCGTCGAGATGACGGGAGAGGGAATAAAACCCATCACGGAAGAAAAGATCGTGAACGCAGTTGTGGCACTGGCACAAGAGAAGGCAAAGCAGCATGGAAGAAATGAAACTGCAGCAGGTCAGTTTATTACCGCCAACCTGAACCTCGACGCTGAAAAAGCAAAGGAAGCAAAAGTTATCGAAGTCGTAGCCTCAAACATAGAAGAACTTCTGGTAAAGGTGGACGGAATGACGGTCAAGGGTAAAGTGTTAAAGACTTCCGGAGTTGAATATACATATCACTCACCATCCCTGAGATTGATGCTCATGGGCATTCTTTCAAATCCCATCCTGGCTTCGCTGCTTTTGTTCATCGGGATATACTCGCTCATATTCGGGCTCACAAGC
>JBGOYM010000034.1:0-12241 GCA_041479675.1 Candidatus Methanoperedens sp. | reverse complement strand
TTTAACGCCTGCTGCTACTGTTCTGGAACGAACTGCTGGCCATTTCTTAGCAAGGGACTTATGCAATCTTATTATTGTGCTGTCCTGTATCAGCACATCTTTGAATTTGGTAAGTTTTTCATTAAGAACTTTATTTTGTTCAAGTGCAAGTTGTTCAATAACATGAGTGACACAGAGTTTTAAGAATTCAACAAGTTCAGGGGTGAATCTCTCATACCAACTGCTATAGGCCAGTTTTTTCTTAGATTCTTTTTCATACTTTCGCTTCATATTCGCAAGATTTCGTGGTAAATGGACACCGAAACTAAAGACAAGAACCCATAATATTACGAATGCTTCGATTTCTCTCTCTCTTTTGATCAAACCAGAGATTTTTTTCTATCACATCTGATTCATAAGATTGATTTTTGGTGCTGGGTACTTTATCCTTTTTCATGCTCTATTTCCTCTTTCTAATTTTAACACAATAAAATTAGAATTTTTAAGTAATATATGCATGCATAAGGCTTAAATGCTTCGATGCATAACGTTTATTTCTACTGAAAAAGGAGATTTTTGAGAAAAAATGACTGAAATTAAATCAAGTAATTATAAAAAATTTTAAATTATTTGTAAAACGATATTGGTAGAACAAGTCTAACCCCTTAACCGATGACCAATGGAATTGTATTAGATTACCAGGATTCGAATGCTGATTTCAAAAAAGTATCAATTTTTGAGAAAGTGCCCCTGCCTATCAGAAATATCTACATACCAAACTAACTCGAACTTTAGATCATCCCCCCGTTTACCAGGAACGTCACTTTTCAAAATATCCGTACTCTACATCAAAATATGCCATGCAAAAGCATTAATACCTTGAGTCATCCTACTATTATAACTCGAGGGAACTTATGACTGAGGAAGCAGCCGCAGTAAAGCCAGCAACTGAAGAGAAAAAAGAACCGATAAGCGTTGCCCAGACACAGCCAGATGCAAAGCGAGCCTTCTGTGTATCGCTTCAGGTAGCAGGCGGAAAACCATTAAAAATGACCGGAGATAATCCTCATGAGTTCATTCCATTCCTGAAAGATTCATCTGCTGCATGGATCAACTTCCCTGTAAAAGACATTAAAAAAGATGCCGAAGCCATAGCGATCTCTCTTGGATTCAGTTCTACACTTGTACCCACCCTTCACTCAGGTTATCTGTCTGCTTATGAAGACCGCGATACTGAACTTGGATTGATGCTTCCTGCAGTAGCTGTTAAAAAATTCGATGTGCTCATCAGCCCCATATTGATACTGATAAGAAAAGATCTGATTCTTACCATGCACGAAGATAACGTCAACCGTCTGGTACGACTCTCGCGCTACGCCGACGCCTTCATGAGAAAGATCAAACCAACCCTCATTCAGGAGGACAAGATAACCATCATCCTGACAAGAATAATAGATGAGAACATCAACCGGAATTTTGACCACCTGCGCGAGATAGAGGCGCAGGGGGATGAATTAAGCAAGATCCTTACCGATACAACGACACCGAGAGGATTGATCGGTCCTGAGATATATAACATGAAACATGCCCTCATCAGCTACATGGACACGCTGTGGGCAACCCTTGATGTAGTGAATTCACTGCGCCATGGCGATGCAGAATTAATTAGCGACAGTCCGAAACTACTTGCGCGCGTGGGCATACTCTCTGATGATGTCAACAGGCATATCGCGCTCAGTGAACATATGTCGGATGTTCTTGCTTCTGGTCTTGAAGTGCTGCAGAGCATTTACAATAACCAGCTCCAGATACTGAACAACAGGCTGGCTTTTGTTATGACATGGCTTACAATACTTGGCACAGCAGTACTTGTGCCGAATACACTTGCAACGGTATTCAGCAATCCGGCTTTCAATATGGGACCTGATGATAAATGGTGGTATTTAATTATTCTTATCGGATCAACTGTGGCATCCACTTATATTGCATACTGGTGGATAAAGAGAAAAGGGTTGTTCCCACTAAAAGTGGATTGATCATTTTTTAAAGTAATCTTTTAATGCAATCGCAACAAACAACAACATAACTGCGGCAGCAAGAACCATAATGAGCCAGATGCCATTACCTTCTTCTTCCTGAGTTTTCACTGTTGCCGCAGGTGTTACAGCGGTTTTCGCGATTGTTGGCGCTGCAGTGGTAATAGTTGTGGTTGTTGTTGCAGCCGTTATTCCAGTAACGTCTCCCACTGCTATTTTGACATTCCCGGCAACATCGATCGCTGCATATGCGAATTTCCTGCCGTCGCGGCTGAAAGACGGACTTTGCTGTTTATAATCTGAGTTGATAAAAAGTCTCTTGTTCGTCCCGTCCTGGTTGATCGCAAAGAGTTTTTCTCCTGATGATGTCACGTTTTCGTATGAAACAAATACTATCGTGCCGTCAGGTCCCCATACTGGATAGTTCTTCTTTATCTCGTCAAAGGTGAGCTGTTTCCTTGCAGTCCCTGCAATATCTACGATGAAAAGTTCTTCTTTATATTTTTCCAGAGGATATGATATATATACTATATTTTTTCCATCAGGGCTGAATGCAGGACTCCACTGCCTGAATGTATCGTTAAAAACCTGTGTCTTACCAGTCCCGTCTGCACTTACTTTGTATATCTTCTGATTTGTTTTTTCATCAAGGGATGTGTACACAAGTGAGTTTCCGTCAGGGCTCCACGAAGGAGCCGCCCATGCTGGCGGCTTGTCAGAACGTTCTTTTCCCTGCCTGGTATTATCGAGAATGAGTTGAGCGTTCCCCGTCCCGTCAGGGTTTATTACGAAAATCTTCTCCAGTCCGTCTTTTCCAAAAGAATTGTAAGCGATCTTATCTTTTCCCCATGCAAGCCCCCATTTCTTATTTTCGTCGACAGTGATTTTTTTTTCATTCGTCCCGTCAGAGTTAATCACGAAAATCTGCTGTGTAAACTTTTCATCGATGGCAACAAAAGCTATCTGCGTGCCATCGGGGCTTAATACAACATCCCAAAAGTTTGTTTTTAATACATCAATTTTCTTTATGTTCTCTACTGCGATCGCGTTTGCACCATTGATCAATATCAGTAATATTAAAATGCTGATACCAGCTGAAGATATTTTACTCATCGAACAAGAGTTGTAAGCGAACCTTGATAAATGTTACGCAGTGTCTTTCGGCGCCGGTATCCCGAGAGCTTTATTCGTTTTCTTTATTGAGCGCATCCCGTCCTTTTCTATCTCCAGAAGCGCGCGTATGGCATCCACGTTCTCAGGGACAACGTCTGATTCCTGGTGTATCGCCTGGAAGAAATACAGTTCTCCTTTGTTAATAGCTATAGAGTCCTTCCACACTACGTTCTCCCACATATCACCTCTGGGTCTTCCCATGTCCTTTGCTAGTTCCATAGCTTCTGCTGTGGATCTTATCCTGTCTTTACTGCTCACGAGCCTGATTCGCGGTCTTTTTCCGAAAAGCGCAATAACATCGTCTTCAGAGCACTTCTTTTCAAGTTCTATGTTCAGTGCGTGAAGGTGCATGAGAGTAGTAGATGTTTTCACAGCCATAGTGGTGATGTCGATGTCAGGAAGGATGGAGTTAACATCAGGTCCGTGGTGGGATGGAAGTTTTATTGGGTCAGGAATGAGCGCATTGATGGGTCCTGTCTTTATATCACCAGGGTCTGCTGCCCTCCTCATAAGAGTTACACGGGCTTTCCTGACGCCGTATGCAGAATCAAGAGCATACAGCACCCTCACGAGCCCTGTTGTATTACATGAGACCACTCTGGCGAACTGTCTGCCAAGAGCATCACTGTAATTTGCTTCAGAATTGAATGAGAATCCGGTCAGTTCATGATCTTCCCCGCCCTGCCAGATGGCTCTTACGCCGTGTTTTTCATACAGCTTCTTGTATTCCTCTCCGGTATCGCCCGGAGTGGCGTCAACAACGATGTCAGCATTTTCAAGAAGGTCCTCAAATGTCCCGCTGACCTCGATCTTTGATTTTTTAAAATCATCGATGTTCTCTTTTGTGGCTGCATAGAGCGCATAACCTTTCTCAAGCGCCATTCGCGCTTCAAAACTCGGGCGGGTTTTCACGACACCGACTATTTCCATGTCGTCCTGCTCTGCCACCGCATCTGCCACGCGTTTTCCTATCGTTCCATAGCCATTTATTGCAACTTTTACCGTCATTATATTCCTGCCGTCCAATTATTTATCCGTCTATTATAGCTTCCTGTTTTGTAATATTGACGTCTTTTATCCTGCCTGAAACAGTTTTCTCCTCTCCAAGCATTCCGTAAAGTTTGATCGAATCTGCGTTAACTTTTATACGCACCACGTTTTCCATTATGGTGCTTCCCTTGAAGATTATCCTGAGTTCGCACATGGCTCACTCAACGCCCTGAATAATATTAAGATTTATCATATCCTGCAACTATATTGGGGTGGAGACATTGATATTACTGAACTGAAGGGACTGATAATACCAGATTATACGGTAATGGAGGAACACTCGATCATAGTTGACGGTGACTTTCTTGTAGGTAACTATGCTGAGCTGGGCTTCGGACTGATAGGAAACAGTGTGGTTGCGGGGGAGCATGTTAAGATAAACGGGAATATAATATGTGAGAAGGATGTAAGGATAGATCTCTGGTCAGAGATCGCGGGTGATGTCAGGACAAAGACGGACGCGTATCTGGGGGAATTTGTAAATATCAAAGGAAAGCTCCATGCCGCAGGCAGTCTTGATGTGGGGAACAATGTTAAAATTGACGGCGGTTACGATGTAAAAGGCTGGATAATCGTACGAAACCCTCTTCCTATTTTAATGTTCATTTTCTTCTATCTGATGGCGCTTCTGCAAATGGGGAAAGAAGAGGAGGTTGAAAAAGCGCTTGAAGATCTTTTTTCAGAAGATGCTCCTGCAAACAGGGTGATGTCGATCCCAAACAGGACAAGGATGGACCTTGAAATGGTAAAGACCACCTCGAAAGCTGTGATCGGAAACCACTGCCGTATGCTTGGCAACATCCGCGCCCGTTCAATGTCGATGAGGAATCATGTTACACTGTTCGGAAGTGTTCGCACCACGGGAGCTATTTCCATAGGTTCAGGATGCACGATACATGGAAACCTTGATTCGAGGGAAACGGTAAGAGTAGGAAGGAACTGCAGGATTCTTGGCAAAATAACTTCAGGGTCCATAATATTGCATGAATCTGCAAAAGCAGATGGAAGTTTGATAGCCGCAAATGGAGTTACAATAGAACAGGACGACCTTGAAGGTATGAATGATGTTGAAAAGAATCTTTTTTATGGGTTTACAATGCTTGAGGAGTTGTAACTCAGGGTCGCACCTGCAGGATTTTTATGGTTTTGCATGTCGGCTCAGTTGAGATGTCTGTTAAGGTGTCAAAGCGTTGAGAAAAGCCTTAAAGGATTTGCAATTCCTCTGAAGTTTATCGAAATCCAGTTCGGCGGCGTACTTTGGAAGGCTGCTCTTTATATATCCATATTGATTTTTTAGCTCATCCGACGGCTTTGAGTTTTTCCATTTTAAATTCTTGGTGATGCATATCCACTCTTCGATTTCATAATCAGTCAGGATAATTTCGACTGGAGTTTCCAGGTCATCCGGTACATGGCGTTTGATATTTGTATATCTGTCTTCAAGGTTTTCAGGACCATCAGAATCCAGCATGATAATAATCTTATCACATGAGCCATCAAAGCTCTTTAAAATCCTGTCAAGCTTGAAATTGCATAAAGGACGCATGGGCTTTGAGCCTTTTACAGATATGTTTCCAACCAGCTTTTTATTTTTTAGCTGCAAGATTACGTTTTTTAGAAATGCTCCGCCATAATCATCTTCGGAGATTATTTTTATGTTCATGCCTGCTGTTCTGTCTTAAACAAATCTCCGTATATCCAGCCCTCGCTAAAAGTAATGCCTTTTTTTATTAAGAATTCTTTTATTTTTTCGGGATCTTTTATGCGTTTAAATCTGGATTCTCCCTGTTCTTTATCGACAAGAATGATATTGCTTAGTTCTGTCATATCAAGCACAACGGGGGAATGTGTGGTGATTATTGCCTGCGTATCGCTTATTTTGATTGTATCCAAAATAAGCTCTAATGTAGATGGATGCAGGGAATTCTCGATTTCATCGATTATGAACAGTGGCGGCTTTAAGTAAATCGCTATTAGAACAATTAGAATCTTATAGAACCCGTCGGAAGTATTGGGCGGTAAAAGTTCAAGACCGTCTTCAAAGAATTTTATCATAACTCTGCCGTCATCTGTAATATGAGGTCGCACATCTAATTTTGGAAAAACCATTGTAATCGGATTGTATATTTGTTCCGGAATTTTGCCTTCCTTGAGATAAATTGTGTGATATACGCTTGCGATATTGGTTCCGTCTTCTTTAAGCGATTCTTCTCTTCTAAGAGATTGAGGGTTTTTCATCGAGCGAATATTGAGGGGGTACAAAATCAATAGTTTATTGAGGGTAAAAAGTATAATTTCTGAGGCAACATTGTGAATATTTTCAGAATAGTTTTCTTTCTTACAATAGACAATAGGAGCCAGAGTTTCCCCATCCTCCCATATTTCATATGATAGTTTAGCAGAATTATAAAATTGGTTTCCAATTCCAATCGCTTGAATTTCTCGAATTATATCTAAAAGTCTTGCCTCCAATCCCCCACTGCCAATTATTGCTTCATTAATAAGTTTTCTTTTTTGTCCATTAATTATCATTTTTCCTTCATTGCTTATATTGTACTCTTGAGGTTTTTTGATAACATCATCTATAAATTTCATATCGTGTTTTACCGTCATCCATTCCCCTTTTTTCTCAAATTTCAAATAACCTCTAATATCCAATAGTTCTCGCAAAATCTGGAAATTTCCCCCTGTTCCAGTAAAGTTTGTTTCAAAATAGACATCATAACCTTCAATATCAAAAAGCAGCCCTATAATTATCGGCATCTCTTCTTTTCTCTGCCATACCACATTGTTATAACCCCACCACTCTAAAAATGGAAAAGGATCTTTCTCAACATAAATCTTCTTCAAAAGCCTGAATGCTTCCACCAAATTCGATTTCCCCGAAGCGTTTGCCCCCACCACTACATTCAACTTCCCAATATCAATTTCACAATCATGAAGGCTTTTGAAATTCTTGATAAAAACCTTTTTAAGAGACGCTTTCACCATCAAAGTATTATTTAAGGAGCATACTATTTAAATTTTTGTAACAATAATTTCCTTATGCCCAGGGCATCGGCTTTGCTATACCTATCCAGCCTGCCATGTGGATAGCAGAGCAGCTCCGGGAGCATGGCGAGATCGTGAGGACCCTGGATAAGCATAAAGTCGGTGACAGTGTCACAGTGGAATTGTGGAGGGGACAGAGCAATATGAAGTTTAAGACTGTTCTTGAGAAATCACCTTCCATGAGACCGCAAACTCGCTGATGATCCGGTTTCCGATGTGTCTTCCCTGCCAATTAAACCGGCTCCAAGAAGTATAAACCCTCCTCCAAGAACAGTAGAAAATGCTATCGGTTCACTCAGGATCATGAACGCAAAAACCACTGCACTAACAGGCTCAAGCAGGCTGATTATGCTGGCGCTCTGGGCTCTTACCAGCCTCAGTCCGTTGAAATAAAGTATCCCGCCAATAGCAGTTGGTAACAATCCGAACAGTATAATAAGATACAGGTCGTTTTTCAGAACGTCAGCACTTACTGCAAAAGCATTAGGAGAAAATACTATGATGGAAATTATCATAGACCACGTCGCCTGGGCTGTGCCTGTATAAATATCCTTGATTTTCCTTGAAGTCAGTATCATCAAAGCGAATAATAGACCTGAGGCAAGTCCCAGCGCCACACCGATGACATTTATGCCATTCTGTGTCTGTGGCTGTACGACCATTACGACCCCAGTAACTGACAGCGCAAGCGCGATAATACTGCGGGACGTGATTTTCTCTTTCAGGACGAGAGGGGAAAGGAGAGTGATATATATCGGAGTAGTATAAAGCAGGAGAACAGCGATAGATACTGTTGTGTATCTGATCGAATAAAAATTAGCCATCACTGCAGCAGCCTCGAATAACCCGAGCATAAGCAGATATCTCTTTTTTTCTTTTAGCTTCATCTCGAAAAACCTGCCTGAGACTGCAAGATACAGGGTTACTGCCGCAAGCCCGAACAGCAACCTGTAGAAGATGATGGAACCCAGCGGCATATCATCTATGAGTTTTATGAAAATCCCTATGAGCCCATAAAGGATGCTTGCTGCGATCACCTGAGAGTAACCTTTGAGAATAGACATCGTTACATCAACCTTTTACCTGGCGGCGTCTGAGATCCTATTGATGAACCACTTCACAGGAATGAACATGGAGACACGCTGCTGATATTTCATGTATTCATCCCCGAAAGCAGGAGCGGCCGTGATGAAACTTATGATATTATATATTAACCTGTAATACCTAAACCTTTCATTGAGTATCTTTTCCGCCCTTTTTTTAATATAGTCCGTTGCTAAAAGGCTGTGTAAAAATGCGAACCCAATAAAATAGAATACAAAGGTTGAGATAATGCTCATAGTATGTTCATAATAATTGTTTTTTGCCGGGATAATGCTAATGTCCAATGAAAATGAAACTCTAAGCCGGAGAAACTTTTGTAGATAAACATCTCCTTTAGTTTAAGACGAATGCCAAATAGGGGATTGATTTTTACCACCCTTGGATGATCAGGGGGTAGTTTTTCAACCTTGTAATTAATAAAAAGCAACCATATCTCTTTGACCGATTTTTAATTTTACTGCCACTTCCTTAATTACTGTGATTTTATTGTCCGCAAGTACGAAAATTCCACTATGAAATTCTTGCCATAAAAAATTCCTTATGCTCTCCCATCATTCAAACTCTATCGTCGCCGGCGGCTTTGGCGTGATATCATAGAGCACCCTTGCCACGCTTGATATCTCAGACGTAATGCGTGACTCTATCTTCCTCAGCACTTCCCACGGAAGCTCCATCGCCTCTGCGGTCATCCCATCCCTTGAACCCACGGCGCGCACTGCGATTATCCATCCATGCACGCGGTTATCGCCCTTCACGCCTGTCCCTTTTTCGATAAGCGCAGCAAATGTCTGCCAGGGGGCGAACTGCTCCACAAGTTCCTCTTCCACGATAGCGTTTGCGGCTCTCACAACATCCAGCTTTTCTTCAGTCACTTCGCCGATTATCCTGACCGAGAGTCCTGGTCCAGGGAACGGCATCCTCTCAGATATCTCCCTGGGGAGCCCCAGCGCCCTTGCCACCTCACGCACCTCATCCTTGTACAGGTCTGCGATAGGCTCGACGATGCCCTCAAAATCGATAACAGAAGGAAGACCGCCTACATTATGGTGGCTCTTGATGCCGCCTTCCGATTCTATCCTGTCTGGATATATCGTCCCCTGGATAAGGTATCTGGCGCCCATTTTACGGGCTTCTCTCTCAAATTCCCTGATAAATGCCTCGCCCACTGCCTTTCTTTTTTTCTCAGGGTCTGTCTGACCTTTCAATGCGCGAAGGAAATTCTCTTTACCATCTATCACCGTGAGGTTCATGCTCGCGAATATTTTCTTTATTCTTTCAGTCTCCCCTTTGCGCATGAGTCCTGTGTCGATGTAGATAGGCGTAAGCTGGTCTCCGATCGCCCTGTGAGCCAGCACTGCGCAGACCGAGCTATCCACACCTCCTGAGAGTGCGATAATTGCCCTGCCCTTCACGTCTTTTCTTATCTTCTCGATGCTGTCATGTATGAATTTATCAACTTTTAGCATTTTACACTTACATATTTTTCCTGCTTTAAATGGTTTTACATGTTTTACTGCATTTTTTAATAATCTTCTACAAATGAATGATTTCAAATACGATAAAGAGTAATCAAAGAACAGGGATTAACTATGATAGATTTTGACGATATGGTTACGGCGGCTGTGGAGAAGGTTATTCCGAGCGTAGTGAACATAAGCGAAGTAAAGCTGATGAAGGATGCATACCTGCACGTTCATCCTGTCCCGGGTGTTGGCTCAGGCTTTATAATCGATAAAGAGGGCTGCATACTCACCAATGCACATGTGGTACTTGGTTCGCATGAGATAAAAGTGTCTCTGGAAGATGGCAGGACGTTCCCGGGAGAACTTCGTGGCATCGATGTCATGATGGACCTTGCGGTCATCCACATAGATGCAACCAACTTGCCGGTGCCGGAGATGGCAAAAAATAACGCTCTCAGAATTGGTCAGATGGCAATAGCGATCGGAAGCCCCCTTGGTCTTGTCGGAGGACCTACGGTCACAGCAGGTGTTGTGAGCGCTCTCAACCGTTCCATCCAGACAGAAGCCACATTCATGGAAGGGCTGATACAGACTGATGCCGCCATCAATCCAGGCAACAGCGGCGGACCGCTTATCAACAGCAAAGGCGTGGTGATAGGGATTAACAGCGCCATCATACCGTTTGCCCAGGGCATCGGGTTTGCAATACCCATCCAGCCTGCCATGTGGATAGCAGAACAGCTTCGTGAGCACGGGGAGATCGTAAGACCCTGGATCAGCATGAATGCTGTTGATGTCAATCCCAAGATGGTTGCGTACTACAAGTTGCATGTCGAGAAAGGGGTAATGGTGACAAAAGTGGTGCCAGGAAGCGAAGCAGACAGGTCAGGCATCGCAGTAGGAGATATCCTTGTACGTATGAACAAAGTGCAGATAAACAGCGTCCGCGACCTTATCAAGGTCATGAACCAGCATAAAGTTGGAGACAGGATCACAGTGGAGTTATTCCGGGGGCAGAGCAATCTGAAGACAACAACAGTCCTTGAAAAGACGCCTTCGATGAAACCCCCAACTCGCTGATCATCCATGTCTCGATATGCCTTCCCTGATCGTTATGAATGCTCCCAGAAAAATGAGACCCCCGCCAAGATCCTCTTAATGACCCACTTTACTGGAATGAACATGGAGACCTCCTGCTGATATTTCCTGTACCTGTCCCCGAAGGTAGAAACCAGCCGCCTCTCTTCGATGTACGCTCCTGTAATGAAATAAATAGAAACAAGCGCCGCTGCTGTGAGATCAAGCAGTGTCATTTCGGGTTTCGTGAATATCAGAATAATGCCAGCCAAATATAGCGGATGACGGACTATTCTGTAGACTCCGTCTGTTATTAGCTTGCTTTCACTCTTACTTTGCCTGAGCCCTGCGAATTCAAGCAGATCTTTCTGGAGCAAAGCATACGCGAATAACCCGACCGCGAGTGGGCGAAGTATGAGTAATAAAGGAGAAAGCCATCCTGGGACGTTATAAACCAGAGGCGTTAAAGATTTTGAAGTCACCCATACAAAGAAAGCAGGCGCTGCTATGAGAAAACTTAGAATATTATATATGATCCTGTAAAACCGGAATTTGCCCTTGAGTTTTGTTTTCGCTATATTTTTTATGTAATCCGTAGCAAGCAGGCTGTGGATAAATGCAAAGGCAAAAAAATATAAAACAAAGGTTGTAATGACGCTCATATTTGCTCTTTTTTCTTTTAAGTAAATAATTAGAATTTGAATATCGTTCCGGTTATCAAGACTTTATGAGTGAATGAATATATATCTTACCTGAACAAATATATGTTAAGGAGGTAAAATCATGGGCGTTAAAAAAATCAATGAAAAATACAAATGTAATATTTGTGGGAACGAGGTCGTTGTGACAAAGGCTGGCGGAGGAACTCTTGTATGCTGCGGGAAGGATATGGAGTTAATAAAATAGATTTTTGAAGAAATTTTCTCCTATTTTAACTTCGTTCCCACTGCCGTCCAATCGATAGCCTTGAAAAAAGCCTCGATGTAATCCGCTTTCTTAAGACCGTAATCCAACATGTAGGCATGCTCAAAGACATCCATGATAAGAAGTGGTGTCGCCCCTGAGAGATGTCCCACATCGTGCTCGTTTATCCAGGTATTAAAGAGACGTCCTGACGCTGCATCATGGTACAGCACGATCCATCCTATGCCGCGCAAGGCTCCTGTCGCCCTGAAATCCTTCTCCCAGTTCTCATAAGAGCCGAAATCCGCAGCCATCTTTTTAGATAAATTACTATTTTTATCGATCGGTTTGCCGCCTTTGACCATATTCCCGAAATATAATTCATGCAGTCTCATCCCGTTCCAT
>JBGOYM010000033.1:0-12246 GCA_041479675.1 Candidatus Methanoperedens sp. | reverse complement strand
CACGTTTGCCACAATGATGCCAATGGCAAAGAGAACGTTATCCCAGGTGCTTATGCCGATAAGTTCTCCTGCTATGAAAAATATAAAACCCAGTCCGATTGCTATAAACGTAATTATGCGGGTCACAAATGCCAGTTCTCGTTGAAGCGGCGTGGGCGCTTCTGCAATTTCCTGCGTAAGATGTGCTATCTTTCCAAACTCTGTTGCCATGCCTGTAGTGTAGACTACTGAGATGCCATTCCCTTTCACCACAGTAGTGCCTGCATAAAGGAGATTAGCTGGCTCCACATCTCCTTTTTCAGGTACATCTTTTCTCATCTGTGGCTCTGATTCTCCTGTAAGAAGGGAGTTATCCACCGCAAGGTCTACTGCTTTGATAATCCGTGCATCTGCTGGCACACGGTCTCCTTCTCTCATATTAATTACATCCCCGGGCACGATTTGTTTTGCAGGTATTCGTGTTTCTCTCCCTTCTCGAATCACGTTTGCCTGATAGGGCATTAATTTTTTCAAAGCCTCAGATGCTTTTTCTGCGCGGTATTCCTGTAAAAATGTGAAGAAAGCATTTATGAAAATTACCCCGATTATAGCATATCCAAGATTTGCCATGCTCACATCTTTTCCGAGCCTGCTTGCAAGAATAGCAAGCCCCCCTGCAATCCACAGTAAGATTGCAAACAAATCTACAAGGTGCGATGCGAATTGAAATAACCTGGATACTTTTTTCAGATCCAAGACCACGTTTTCCCCAAAATCCTTAAGCCGTTTCTCTGCTTCTTCCTCGGTCAAACCCTGCTCTGTAGTGTTAAGTTCCCGAAGCACCTCTTCTTTTGCTAAAGCCTGAATTTTCATAGCTTTGGCCTCCAGATTAAAACATCGCAGAGTATGCTGGATAACATCTGTTCTATTGGATTGCCATATACTACCTGTTTTAATATACCTCTTTGACTTGCTCTCATGAGAGCCAGACTGTGTTTTCCGATTGCAGCTTCCTTGGGTATGGCGTTTACGCTACTCTCTGCAACCACTGCTCGCACATCAACATCAACGCCCAATTCTTTCAGTGCATTAGCAATCGGCATCATATTTTCTTCGCCATGATGGCGCATTGTGTACAGCTTATTCCAGGCAAGATTGTACCAGCGCTGATGCTCCATCACGTGGAATATCTCAACTTTGTAACTGTAGGATTTTGCAAGGTTTGAAGTGAGCATTATTAGCTCGCTAGTAGCAAGTTCTCTGCGCGCCATTGGCAGGAGCATGCTTTTCCCTCTCTTCGCTATTCCAGCTGGTTTTACTGCTAATACTGAGCAAGGTGCTTTAAGCATGAGTTTTTGCGTAATGCTCCGCACAAACAATCGATACTCGTTGCGGCGTGTAGCTGAAACTAAAAGATCAGCATGTTCTTCGTTAATAACTTCGAATATGGTTTCAACAACATCTCCTTTTCTGATAATACCCCTTGCCAGTACGCCATAGGTTTTTGCCTGCTGGCATAGACGTTCTACCCCAAAGGATAATTCCTCTCGATTTACTTCTCCGGTATCAACCGCGAGCACTACAAGTTGGCCACCGCAGGAAGAAGCTATGGCAACAGCATGACGGGCTGCAAGTTCAGAATGGAAGGAGCCATCCACAGCAGATATTATTTTCCGGTACAATCTTTGCCCCCAATATATAGATTTGTGGATTCTCCCATTATATTTATGCCAGCGAGAATAAGTCGCATCCCTAAAGGTTTTTGGTTGCAATACTTACTGGCAACGCATAAATTAAATGCTTGCTTAAAGTGTTCCCGATAATGGCGGCTTTCTTATATGGAATATTATCGCCAACGACTTCTTAGGAGGTCATAATGCAAAGGGCTGGACTCTAACCTTGGCTCTCACAGCCAGGACAGGTCTTTTTGCGTGCCTGACCACGTCACGTGCAGTACCTCCTAACAGCAGTTCCCTGAACACGCCCATCCCGCGAGTGCTCATTGCCGTCGGAAATAATACCTTTTCAAACATTCTACCTCTGCCATAAGCCCTTTTCCTTAAGCTTTTCAATCACATCTTTCTTTTTCTCAAATTCCATGATTCGAAGCTCCCTGCGCTTGATTTTGCCGCTGATGGTTTTTGGCAGCTCTTTAACAAATTCAATAGCTCTCGGATATTTATAAGGGGCGGTTATCTGCTTAACATGTTGCTGTATATCTTTAACAAGTTCCTCCGAGGGTTCATAACCCTCCTTCAATACCACAAAGACCTTGACGATCTCACCCCGCATAAGATCCGGGCTCGGAATCATCGCACTCTCAAGAACTGCCTTATGCGAATCCACAACACTCTCAACTTCAAATGGACCGATCCTGTAACCGGAACTTTTACAGATATCATCAGCCCTTGATTCAAACCAGATGTATCCAGCATCATCCGTCATTGCGAGGTCTCCAGTCAGATACCAGTCACCAGCGAAGCATTCAGCGGTTTTTCCCGGTTTATTATAATATCCTTTGAATAGCATCGGATGATCTTTAACAACTGCGATTACCCCTTTCTCGCCTGCCTTCACTCGTTCTCCCGTTTCAGGGTTCACGATTGCTCCCTCAACCCCGGGCGTGAACTTTCCCATCGATCCAGGCTTTATCTCCATTCCCGGCAAAGTGCAGGCAACAACACAAGTTTCAGTCTGTCCATAACCTTCTCGAACACATATGCCAAACTTTTCATTGAAGAATCTGATTATCCCTGGCGTGCAAGGTTCCCCTGCAGTCAAAATGACCTTCAGATCCTTCAAATCATATCTCCTGTTTGCATCATCGATTGTTGCCATAGCCCGCAGTTCCGTTGGGGTCATGCATGCCCTGTTTATTCTCCATTTTTCGAGCAGTTCAAACCATTTTTCATGATGAAATCTTCCTGTGTAATGGAAATTCGTTGCGCCGGCATTTAGAACAGCCCCAAAGGGTGCCCAGTACCATTTTGCCCATCCGGGTTCTGTTGTTGCCCAGCAGAACTCGTCTTCGTGGGTATTCCACCAGTAATATCTATTCAGCCTGTCGAAGCAGTACATCAATGAATAAGTATGCACCACCCCTTTTGGCGCGCCCGTGGTCCCAGAAGTATAGTTGATGGCAAGAGTATCACTTTTTTTGATTTTTTCAAGCTCCAATTCTCTTGATGCCGAATTAACCTCCTCGCGAAGGTTTCTCCACCCCTCCCTTTCGTCCAAAAAGAAAAGGCTGCCGATTGAAATTTTATCTTTGAGCGAATCTACCTCCGCAGCAACTTCTGCATCACCTGTAATTAACGCCTTGACCCCGGCATCGAAAATCCTGTATTCTATATCCCTTCTCCTTAGCATTATTGTGCCGGGGACAACAACACCGCCAACTGCCCAGATACCGATGCTTGCAACATACACGTCTACTCCCCTTGGAAGTAGTACTAAAACCCGATCACCTTTTTGGATATTTGAATCTCTCAGGATATTTCCCAGTCTCATAGCATTATCCCAGACTTCCCAGTATGCTGCTTTTTCAACCTCCCCGCCGGGATGTTCGGTAATTGCCATCAACTTTTTTCTGTCTCTTGCCCATCTTCCAATAGTATCAACAAAATTGTAATCTTCAGGGACATCCCAGTTGAACTTCTTTCTCTCCTCTTCGTAATCGAATGATGCCGTTTCTTTTCCCATATTTCAATACCTCCTTAACCAAAATCCAGCTTACTACGCACGATATGAGCATGAAGGCAGGCGAAGCCAGAAAGGCTGGTTTGAGCAAATTGCGACGTATCAACCCCTCTTTTCTTCCAATATTCTCAACGCTTCCAGGGTAATTAAAGTTTTACTATATGTGCTTGGAATGTCTCACAATAGGTATGGCTTCCCCACATCTCGGGCATCTTTTATCCTTGAGATTAAAGGCAGTTACCCTGTAGCTAGAACGCCTGATAAGAACTTCTCCGCAGGATGGGCAGTAGGTATTCTCGTACTCATGCCCGGGAATGTTCCCTACATAAGGGAACTTTATTCCTTCGTCCTTTGCCATAATGTAAGCTTTTTCAAGCGTTTCTTTTTTCGTAGCAGGCGAAGAGAATTTATATGCGGGGTGGTAACGGGTGAAGTGCAGCGGCATATATGGGTCGATTTCCTTACATCGTGAGATGATCTCCATCAAGCAGGCTTCGCTGTCGTTCACACCTGTTATGACCAGATTCACAATTTCGACATGCATTCCAAGGTGCTTTGCTTCCTTTATGTTCCTCCACACGACCTGTGAATCGGCGGCGCAGTACTTCTTTAAACCTCGCTATTTCCTTTCATATCTATCTTTATGGCATCCATTCCAGCTTTTCTTAACATGCGCAGCGCTTCGAGCGTCATGTAGCCGTTGGAAACAAAACAGTTGTAAAGCCCCTTCTCCTTTGCAATTGGAAAAGTGTCGAGGCAGTACTCAATCAGCAGGGTAGGCTCGGTGAAGCTTCCGCATAGGCCATCATCTTTATTATCGACCGCCATTTTAACAATAGCCTCTGGAGCGATGAAATTTGCATTCTCTGGCTCGGGCTGCTTTCTTGACAGGTGAAAATTCTGGCACCAGGGACAGGTGAAGTTACAGCTCCAGGTTGAAAAGGTTAGAGCGCTTGAGCCCGGATAAAAGTGGAAAAAAGGCTTGATCTCAATGGGCCTGCTCTCAAGGGCATTGATGTCACCATATACCAGCGTGTAGAGCTTACCTTCAATATTCATCCTTGTCTTACAGAACCCGCGTTTGGACTCGTGTATGAGACAGCGACGCTCGCATAGATTGCACTGTATCATATGCGCTTTAGTTTCATACAGCAGCCCTTCACGAACTGTAGGATAGCTGAGCAGTTCAGTTCTTGAATTCATAGTGGTCTGGCCATTTCTCCGGAGGCTTGAATGGAGGTGGATATTCTGGAATCGGATGAACACCTGTTTCTCCTCGTTTTCTCCATGTGATCAGACCTGCTTTTATCAGGGCGATTATGGCCTCTTCTTTTTCCTTATAGATTCCCCGGGACACCAGGTTTTCTATGCCTTCCTCTAAATCTGGAGGCAGATGTATGATGATTTCTCCCATAGTCCTAATTTGACCTGTAGCTGCTTAATTATATTGCTTTTGGTGGGGTCAAAGGCCACGATTCATAGATAAGATTTTAGTGTGATTGAGCATAAGTCTTAGCGATGGTTTTCAAAATATTAGGTAGTGCAGAGCCTTCCAGGCTTTTTGTCGCAGGTATTCATGGTAATGAAGAAGCCTTAACCGAGCCGATCTTGAAGCTCTTTGCTCAAGATATTGAAATCAGGAGTGGTAGGCTTATCATTTGCAGCCTTTCTGGAGGGTATCCGTATATCAGCACCCTGGATAATGCCTATTATGACTCAAAAACCGGGAGGAAGCTTCTGGATTTGATCCATGAATATAGGCCTCGGATTTATCTTGAGCTGCATTCCTATGAATTGGAAAACTATTCGAAACTAACCGACCCTGATCGGAAAAACAAGATAGGTGTTCCACCTCTTACTGAGCTTGAGGAAAAAGTTCTCATCGGCTCTGTCTCACCCCTTATCCGGACTACCGAATTTAATATGGAAGATTTTTGCTTCATCTTGGAAGTGCCCACTCTTCATTCCGAACAGGCTCTATCTGCTGCTCTGGATGTTCTAAGGATAATAGCCTTATCTACCAGTAGGGATGAGATAATCAGCAAACTCCGCGTGAAATATCCAGAGCAGATCTTCGAAGCCGAGAAGAATTTCCACGAGTTTTTCAAGCATATTAAGAGTGGTAAGCTATCGTTTTTCTAAACTGACGAGCAGATAATACCCGAAACTATTGAATGGGCGGCTCCACCTGATAGTCTCTTCGAAACGAATAAATACCTCCTCGCAGAATAGCAGCCTGCTCCTATTGTGAGGGTATATCAGAAGCAATATACTTCCGATTCTTACTTTGAATCCGATTTCTTGGAGCATCTTTTTTAGCTCGCTTTTCGAAAAATAGTAAGTCCACAGCCCGTCCACGATATATTCTTTACTTTTCAGGGCATATATTAACCAATTCATCCTGCCACTAAAGAAGGTTTTAATCCACCATGTCAGGTTCCACCTGTTCACAACGGTAATGATGGCTCGACTGCCATTTTTTAAAACCCTGTGCATCTCTTGGAAAGCATGGCTTGCCCCCGGCACGTGGCTGAATACCCCAAAGATGGAGATTGAACCTTCAAAACTTTTATCCCTGAAGGGAAGGGCTTCGGCTGAGGCGGTGATCAGGGATACGTTATCCTCTAGTTCAGCTTCTTTTATCCTATCCGCTGCTATTTTTATCATTTCTTTGGAGATATCCATGCCCAAAACCCGATAGCCTTTTTTGGCTAAAAATAAGGCTTGTTCTCCCGTTCCACAACCTATATCGAGGATTATGCCAGGCTTTAAGCTGTCCAGCAGAGCCCTTTTCTCCACAGACCTCATATAGTCAAGCCTGGGATTATTAAACCTATAATCATAATCTTTGGCGAGGCCTTCATAATATTTCACTATACTAGCTCTTCTCGACATGTTAATCATTAACTGGGGATCTTATCCAGCAAAAAATCTGGATACTACAAACCTGTGCCAGCATAAATACCTGCTTAAAGTCATAATCAAAATCTTTACAATAACTTTTTCTCCGTAATTTTCAGCAATATACAGGATATTCTTCGTGCAACACTCAAAAATGAAAGGCAAATGCGGGGTCGGTTCTCCCCTGACAAAATTCACATGACATTTCCTTTCGCACAGTTCGCAGGATTCCTCGGTAGTGCAGCAAAGCCTTTTTCACATTTTCCGACTCCAGAGCATTTTTCGCATCGGGCCGAAGCAATTCAAACATATTCATTATGGCTCAATTGCTTGAAGGTAGCTAGAACTCTCCTTCTGACCCACTGGTTTTAAGTTTGCAGAGGGGAGATAATTGAGAATATATTGAAACACAAGAGATGAAATACATTTATATTCAGCCAATTAGTGAGGTCACAGAGGAATTATTGGAGTATCTTGTAATCAGGTTAGAAGGAATCTACGGTTATCCTTGCAGGATCGCTCTGCCCGCCAGGGTTCCTGAGTTCTCATATAGCGCTGATAGAGATCAGTATAGTGCAGAAGTCATAGTTGAAAAGATAATGGAAAAGATGCCGGTTGATGCAGAGAAGCTCCTCTGCGTGGTTGATCTTGACTTGTTTGTGCCTGGCCTGAATTTCGTCTTCGGGTTAGCAGCTGGCAATGCTGTGGTTATATCCCTGGCAAGGTTAAGGCCTGAGTACTACGGAGAGAAGAAGAATGAATATTTGTTCAGGGAACGCGCCTTAAAGGAAGCAATTCACGAGCTTGGTCATACATTTGGTTTGCATCATTGCCATGATATAAGGTGTATTATGCATTTCTCAAACCGCCTTGTGGACACAGATATCAAAGGCCCTGATTTTTGCGAGGTATGTTCAACCAAAATTGGGAGGAAATAAAGCCATGTTCCAGTATCCCTGATTTCTAAGACGTTGGGGATATGCAGTGACTGCATCAGAAAGAAACCTGAGGAAGCCCTCGCTGTGGTAAGGAGAGTTCATGCCGAAAGCAGGAGCAGATTTGGCCTGCCGCCTGAACCGCCCAGAGATGTCACCGGGGTGAGGTGCAGGATATGCGCAAACGACTGCAGCATCCCAGAAGGTGGAATGGGGTACTGCGGTTTAAGGAAAAACATAAGCGGCAAGCTGGTACATCTTGGCGGTACTCCGGATAAAGGCATTGCACAATGCTACTATGATCCCCTTCCTACGAATTGTGTAGCTATAGAGTTCTGTGCAGGTGGAAGCGGAGCAGGTTATCCGCGATATGCTCATTCAAAAGGAACAGAGTATGGCTACAAGAACCTTGCAGTCTTTTATGAAGCCTTTAACTGTCTGTTCTGCCAGAATTGGCATTATCGAGAACTTACGAGGAACTTAAGCCCAACCATGAGTGCCAGGGAACTCGCTGGCTGGGTATATATTCAATCACCCCAGTGGTAGCACTAAAATTTTTCAATCCCATGAATTCCACGCACAGTGAAATTATGATGCACCTCCAACTATAGCCTTAAGATGCTTTTATAACGTTCTCTTCGGAGTTAATATAAATTAACTTTCCAGATATCAATTCCCCAACTATAGTTATAGACATGCCATCACTCCATGATATTATTCCATCCTATCAGTTCTTAATGTCTAACGGTTGTCCTTTTTCCCACCCGAAATCCTTGTTTATCATGCGCTTATCTAAATAAACATAGGGATACCCGATGGATGTGTTCTGTAATTTCCTGCTATGTTCCCCTTTATCAGAAATGGCAATGCGTCTGATGTCTATACTGTATACGATGCCAAGCAACTGCCCTTTCTCCCATTTGAAAGCCTCCTCGATCAAAAGCTTGTCAAGGTAAATATACGGCTGCCGTTTACCCAAGTTCGTCTGCAACTTTGTCTGTGTCATGTCTTCTATAAAGTAACCTTTGCCGCTCTTCTTTTCTCAACGATCTCATAGACAAGTCTGCTCTCAGCCTCTTCAAAGCCATTCAGCATTTGTTCTTTCATTTTCTCATCTCTGTAATATAATACGTACACCATGAGACACAAAGAAGTGGGTGAAGCAAGTGTGCGAAGAAACTATGCATTCAGTCAGCGCACGATAGAAAACTTGAAATGGCTCATAGACCACAGGATATACAGGAACGAAACAGAAGCCATTGATCTTGCGATAGAACGAATGCGGACTATTTATGAAATGAATGAAGAAACGTCAAAAAAGCCAAATCCTGATCCAGAGGATCTCAAACAGTCCAGAAGAGCTAAAGCGGGCATGGATTGACCTGAATCTAAACCCAGGCGACATGATATGAATGGTAAATGGCAACCCCCTATTCAGTTATATTTTACGATTGCATCATGTGTTTCGGGAATTTTCCGGAGACATTCCCTCAGAAAATCGAAATCGTCAAGTTTTTCTCCGATAAAATTAAAGTCAAGTTCTGTTCCGCCATGTACCGGATCAAGGAGCGCAATAACATCAGCATAGTCCTTAATGAGTTTTCCACGTTCCCATTCCAGATCATCTGCTGTTTCAGAGTCTATACGGTATGCCCTGTCCCATGAAGCTTTTAATTTAAATAACATCAGTAAGGATCGAGCCGGTACAGCAGCAGAGATGTGATTTCTGATATCTTTAATAATCGTTTGTCCGTTCAGGATATCGAAATTCAATTCTTCATCTCTTCCTTCAAATGAATAGCGTTCTTCCCTGCTGGCAAAATCGATGATAATTGGTCCGTGGTCTGTTGGTTTGTAGACTGTATGAGCCCCTATTCGGGAGTGATCATATTCACGCTCATTGACCAGAATACGCATAAGACTGTGTTTTGTTCGATTATTCGTTACAAGATCGATATCTATAGAGCCATACCACGGATTATAGGCATCTACTGCCCAGCCACCTACAAGTACAGTTACTGGATTGTCCACAGTCTCCCCACGCTGCCTGACCCAGTTCAAAATATATTCAAGTTCATGAAGGGACTTTTCAATTATCTGCGGATCTGGATCATAGGGAGGCATATTTCTCTACCATGGCTTTTGTAATATCCCGTCCGCTGTACCCCAACCCTGCCAGATCAAGCAGTGCCTGAGATGGAGATACGATCAGTATCCCTTCAATTTCTCTTGCATCCCCGAAAACATCTCTATCCGGCACATATATTCTCGCTTTGATACCCTGTTTTTCGGTCTCTCTGAATGTGTTTTTGAAGAAATCCACCTCATTTTTTTCAAGATAAAGATATACTGCATCGTGCCGGATGGCATAACCTGTGTATAATCCTGCAGCTGTATAACTCGTAAAAGCGAACTTGATCCCGTTGTTTTTTAATATGTGGGATAGTTCCGAAGCTGCCTTAAAAGCATCCTGATATTCAATATTTATCTCATCTGCAAATAAATTCTCAAAAGGTCTCTCCCACGCGACACCATTTAGCAGTTTATTGGTATCCGAGATGCTGACATAATTTTCCTTCCTGGTAACAACTCCCTGGCTTAAAAGACTCTGAATAGTAGCATGCGCCCAGCCATAAGAAACTTTCTCCAGTATGGATAATTGCCTGATGGAAGTCATTTTCATTGCCAGGAGCCGGGTAATTACCTTCCATGATTTTTCTGATGTGACTTTGATCTTGCCTCGATAATGATCATATTTTTGCGCTGGATGCTCAATATTTCGAGGGGTAGTAACTAATATTATACTGGTCTGGTTAGCGATCTTTTCAACTTCTGGAGTAAATACATTTCCTGCAATGACAAAAAAGATACCGGATATGTCTTGATTCTCATTTCTGAAAAGTTCTCTTAGCAGAACCAAATTTGCGATCGTATCGATACTTGCTCTGGATTTTACTTCCACAAAATACCTGTTATTGCCATCCTCGATGACCATATCAACTCTTAGATTGGTCGAAGTATCTTTGAGGACAGGCTCTTCTTTGACCACGGCGCCATCGCTTAAATTCAATTTTGCGCGCAATATCTCAAACAGTTCTGGGTTATTGTCTGATATGACCATATTAATTATCTGTATATAGTGATAAGTATTTAAAGTTATCAGTGATATATATCATTATTTTATGATATGTATATAAATTTACTTTCATTTTCTTTTTGAGTGTAAATTATAACATCTTCTTTCGACCTTGTAATAGCTACATAAAAAAGTCGTCTCTCCTCTTCTTCCTTATTATTTAATTTTCCATACATTGCGGGCTCAAATATGAATGGGTCTTCAATTTCACTTGGGAAACCATACAATCCTTTGTCAACACAAAGAAGAAATACGACTTTTGCCTGTAAACCTTTACTTTTATGGACTGTCATTAATGGACTATAAAGAGGACTTCTCGAATTTTCTTTTATATTTACATTATTGAAGCCAGCGCATTCATTAATTAGATTGAACAATCGAATTTTTCTTGATTATTATTAGCGAGCGTTTGTTTCTTAAGCTGCCCATCGCCATTATTTTTGATAAGTTCTGCTCCAGCATCCACAATAGATTTTATACTTCGATAATTAATAGATAAATCAGTTCTTGCAGGATGATCAAAATAATCCTGAAATTTTATAAAAAACTCTAAATTCGAGCCTGCAAAGCCCATAATACTTTGCCAATCATCTCCAACACAGAATAATTTACAATTACGATTCTTAGCCATCAGTGCTTTAATAAGAAGGTATCTTTGTCGACTAATATCTTGATACTCATCTATCAATATGTGATCGAACGAATTTTCATAAAGTGATTCATTCGTCTCCAATTCCACTATTGCTTGATTGATCATATCAGAAAAGTCTATTTCATTAGTTCGCCTGAGCTCTTTTTCATACTCCATATAAATTACCAGTGCCAACTCTGCAAAAGCCTTTTGTTTCGGAGACCACTTTTCATTTTCGAGTCCTTCACTTATCTTTTCAGGTGTTAAGCCATTTGTTTTTGCTTTTATGATGAAATTTGTGATATCTCTGGGATTTCGTTCCATTGATTCCTTGCAATTTTTCCATACCCTTTCAACAATTTCAGAATAACCCATTTCAGTATAAAATCATCCTATGCGACCGCTATCAGTACAAATCTTCCCACCTAAAACTTCCCCTTCCTCAATCTCTCCACTTCCTCTCCCCCCGGTATCCTCAACACAAAACATCCATGGCAGGGCTTGACATAAGGCATGATAACATCACCTGCATCAACAGCCAAGGGAATAGGCGGCAGCCCTACCAGATAATTATCAAAGATCTTAAAACCTGGAGGCACATAATAAACCTCCTTAAAATTCTTCTTTATAAAATCTGTGCACTCCTTAAAACCGCTGTTGGGCAGCAGTATCTCATAATTCATTTCGTCAATGCAGCCCATGACTTCACCCCGTCTATCTGCGCCCGCAGGGGCGTGGGATTATGCACAGCCTTAGCAGCGATGATGATCGAACCCGCGCATGATTCGATGAGCGGCTCAATATCTTTCCCGAAGATCACAGCCACGGTCTTTGCCTGCGAGAGCGATCTGACTGTTGCAAGATACGTTATCCCGCTATCGCTGTGAATGAACACGAAACACAGGTCAAAATCCATTTTCTTCTCAGCAAGAGCGCCGATGCACCTGTCAAGGTCCATCACCTTT
>JBGOYM010000032.1:0-12703 GCA_041479675.1 Candidatus Methanoperedens sp. | reverse complement strand
GCCTGGTGCTGCGTGCGGGCTGCCCTTTCAGGTGCACCAGAATTGCATTGAATTTCTCATCAAACCCGTTCTCGATAAGTCTGTCGTACATACCGCCTGTCTCGATCGCGATAATGAACCTGGCATCGTGCTCAAGGAACTGTACGGTCTCCACGTTGTAGGGTATCTGGTACCCTGCCTCGCCCACGTCCTCCTGGCAGTGCATGGTGCGCTCGCCCCTTTTTGTGACCTCCTTAATTTTAATGGGTCCGAACATCGTGGCACCGTTCTCCTCAGGGCGCACGTGGAAATCCTCACGCTGCAATCCTGTGATTATCTCAAGGTCTTCGATCAGGCGGTCGCTTTCGCTTTGCTCATGGAACTTCGCAATATCCCAGTTCTCGCTGATATAATACAGTTCTCTCAGCGTTGAACTCTTATCCTGCTCAAGATGCCCTTTTATCAGTAGATCCACAACGTAAGAGGTCTTGAGTATCTGCTTTGCGCCCTTCACAGTCTTGGCACTGCGCAGACTCTCGCTGTCCCCATACACCCACACATCAGCTTCTTCCTTTAATTCGATGTTCTTCTTGGTTCGCGAAGGAAGAACTATGTACGGTATGGTCTCGCTTTCGAACTGCTCATAGAAATCCTGGATCAGCTTCTTTAGCGTTGTCTTTGCCTGTGAGTCATGAAGTTCTTTGTTGCTCTTGTAAGTCATACATTCACAACCTTTGCACCTGTGATGAGTTCCTCATCGATCTCTTCAGCTATGAGCTGCGGCAGTTTTGAAGCCTCCTCGAGTTTGATATCAAGGCTGTAAATTATAGCTTTTTCTTCCTGTGGTTTAAGCGATATCTTCCAGAGATGATCTGTCTGCTTGCCAAGTGGGATTTTTTTAGGTTCAGGGCTGGGATCTTTTATGGAATATGGGAGGGTCTCATGAAGAGAAAAATGCCGCACTGCTTCGCTGTGGTTCTTTATCCGTATCTGCACCTCGCATCCATTCCCGTTTTGCGAAACATGTCTCTGGATGAACACATTGCCCATTATCTTTGCCACAACTGGTGTAATATCAGGGGTTGGACGGTCAAGGATCTCACCCACCTTCTTTGCGATAAGAGGAAGTATTTTCTGGATGATCTCTTCCTTTTCCCTTCGAAGCTCAAGCTTATCCTGCATTGACAGGTAGAGCTTGAGCCGACGCCCAACTTCTTTTAGCGCAAGTTCTATCTCCTGGGCTATCTCTGGAACATCAGCTATTGCCTCTTTTGCTTCGGAGGTAAATGGAATATGCGTGGAAGCCACATGCACAAGTATTATCGCAGGACCGACAGGGATTGAATTCCCCGGCTGGTCGAGTGAATAAGCCTTCCATTTGATGCCCTCAACAGCATGGGTCACGGCGCACGCCCCCTGCTGGTACAGGAGAGGCACACGGTTTGCAAATCGCAGTATCTCCACCTTTTCCTCCTTGGGGAGGTTGCCGCCGTAGGCAATGCCAGCTTCCACCTGGAACGGATGCCCGTTATGCACAGAAGCAGGGCGTGTGGTGGTCTCGATAAAATCAATAGTATGTTCCTTCTCAAGACCCTTGCGTATAAGTTCCTCGGTTATTGGAGAGAGGCAGTCCGTAGGCGGGGCTGAAATCTTTACCTTCTTGAAAGCCTCATGAAGCCTTTTTGCCTCATCAAGCGTCACTTCCCTGGGATCTTTTTCAGGGTCGAGACCAGATTTCTTGCAGATCTCTGAAGCGGTCTGAAGTCCGATCCTTGAAAATGAATAGCGTAAAAAGGAAGCCAGCTTGTCCCTTTCTGTGTACCGCAGCATTTTCATAAGCATCCCGAGTTCAATGCCATGCGGGTGTGGGAGTATCTCTGCAGCCTCCACAGGTACCTTGTCCGTTACCCTCTCGAAAATTATCTGGTTATTATCTGGCTCGATGAGTGTGATGCGGGCATGGGGGTTCACTATTGCGGTGTCCTTAAGGTATTCATACACCGACTGGCGCCTGCCCTTAACATACGAAGCTGCCATCTCAAGCTCGATCCGCGTGCCCCTGAGCCTGTCCCATTCAATTATCTTATCTGCGATAATTTCAGGCTCATTGGTCTGTGTGTTTATCAGGAGCTCAAAATAATGCGCAGGTGCCTTCTTATCGATCTTTGATACGATCTTTGCGGGGCGCCCTGATGTGAGCTGCGAATAAAGAACAGCAGCCGATATCCCGATGCCCTGCTGTCCTCTGCTCTGTTTCACTGAATGGAAACGTGAGCCGTAAAGCATTTTTGCAAAGACCCTGGGTATCTGCTCTTTAACGATGCCAGGTCCATTATCCTCAACTATCAGAGTTACGTTCTCTTTTGATTTACTTTCGATCTTGATGAAAATATCAGGCAGTATGCCCGATTCCTCACACGCGTCAAGAGCATTATCAACCGCCTCTTTTACTGAGGTCAAAAGACACCGCGGGCTTGAATCAAAACCCAGAATTTGTCTGTTCTTTTCAAAAAACTCAGCGATGCTAATCGCTTTTTGCTTTTTCGCAAGCTCTTCGGCTATGACCATCTGGGATTCCTCTATTCCTATTACAGTTCTGCTCCCACTATTGTCTGCGTGGCAGTTACGTTCTCGCTCTCCCTTATTGTATCCACGAGCTTATTCAGGGCGCTCAAACCTTCCACGTTGCTTATTACAACAAAATCGAATTCTCCGAAAACATGGTAAACGTCTTTTATCCCTTTTATCTTAAGCAATTCATTATATGCCGCCTTTTCCTGACCCGGCACTACATTCACAAGTGTTACGCCTATTACCAAAGTTTATTCACCTTCGTTTAGTCTTTTTTAATTATATTTTGAGTAAAGATAATCTTTAATATTCAAAAAGCTTTGTAATATCCGGGAAAACTTGAATTACAGGGAACCGATCTATCTTTCCAGATATCTTGATGTGATGAGGGACAGGCTCCCTTCCCGGTTCCTGATCTCAAGATCGATCAGCGTTGATCTTAACAGGGATTCATCACTTAATGAACTATGGGAACTGCACGATGAAACGATGAAGTCTTTTCGAGAGAGGATGGGATGTGTGCGTTCAATGCATGACCTGCCTCCCCCTGCATCTTCATCACTTCTTGACCTGAAAGTCGCCATCGCGGATAAGATGCTTGAAAGCTGTTATTTCTGCGAGCGCAGATGTGGAGCAAACCGCAAGAAGAAACAGGTAGGATATTGCAGGATTGATGCCGTATCGCGCTATTCTGCCGAGTTCCTGCATCAGGGCGAAGAGCCTGAGCTTGTCCCATCACACACGATATTTTTCACCGGGTGCAACTTCACATGCGTTTACTGCCAGAACTGGGATATCTCCCAGACCCCTCAAAGAGGCACCCCTATACTGCCGCAGGATCTTGCCCGGATAATCACAACACGGCACGCATCCGGCTCCAGGAATGTGAATTTTGTTACGCCGACTCCCCATACGCATACAATCCTCAAGATATTGAATGTTCTTAAGGTAAATGTGCCTGTCGTCTGGAACTCCAATATGTATCATTCAAAGGAGATCGCCAGACTGCTTGAGGGGGTGGTGGATGTGTATCTTGGCGATCTAAGATATGGAAATGATGATTGCGCGAGGAGATATTCGAATGTGCCTGACTACTGGAATATTGTAACGCGAAATTTCTTGACTGCTTACACAAGCAGCGATATCCTGCTGCGGCAGCTTGTTCTTCCAGGTCATCTTGATTGCTGCACAGCGCCTATCGTGAGTTGGACAAAAGAGAATATCCCGAAGGTCAGGTTCAACCTGATGTTCCAGTACCGTCCGAATTACAGGGCTTACGAATACCCTGAAATTAACCGCAGCCTTGTGTCCATGGAGATCCAGAAAGCACTTGATATTGTAAGAGAGGCAGGGCTTGAGGATGTATTGATTTGATGAAATTGCTATAACTTATTTTTTGCGAGATTATACAGTATCATACTTAGAATAATGCAAGTGGAAAGAGCATAAAACCATGAATCTGTGCCTATATCAATTAAGCTTCTAACAGATATTATGTACAGTATTCCGCCTATGGCTGCCATGACTATGAATGAAAATATTGCTGATACTATTGCACCACCCAAGAGCGACCATGGATATATGGCACCTCTCTCTTTTTCAAAGTAGACCGAGAATACCACGAACCCAATTGCGAATATGAAAACGATATAGTGCAACGGGACGGGAATTTGATTAGTATCAATTATGTATTGGATGCCGTAGGCTACTGAGACCATGACAGAAGCTATTAAGACCACAATTGCAAGTACTTTGACAAAATCGTTCGATTTTATTTCGATAGTATCCCTCCTAGACAAAAATATAATCAAAACTATTTAACCATTTTGAATAACCTCAAAGGACCATGAACAAAGGTCTTTATCCTTCTGCGTCTCCTATGGTCACAGTCATGGTAACTGAATTTCATAAGATTCAAGAATATTTTCTATTTGGTCAAAATATGCCGTATCGCTTCAGCTACCCCGGCCCCGTGTTCCCCTGCGGTTACCATATCAGCCACACCCTTCATGTCTGGATGTGCATTCCCTACAGCCACGCCAAAACCTGATTCCTGAAGCATCTCGATATCATTGGGTGAATCTCCAATTGCGACAAAATCCCGCGCAGATATGCCCATTAGCTCTGCGAGCCGCTTTAGTCCTGTGCCTTTATTTATGCTTCTGCTCTTGATGTGCACGGCAAAACCGGTGTCAACAATATCAATTTCAGGAAAAACTCTCAGCATATGCCTCGCTTTTTCCACATCAAAATTCCGTCTCAAAGCGATTTCAGTTTTCCTGAATTCAGCGTCTAGCCGTTCAAGGGTAAAATGCCTGCTCAGCATATCAAAAGCCTCCTCACACTTTTTTATGCAGGATGTATCACACTCCACCTCCCCATACTCCACAACTCCACCATTCTCTGCTATCACGAAGCCGCATGTTCCGACAAGCTTTGCAGCCGCCCTTGCAAAACACAGAACGTTTCCGGTAGCTATGATGACGGGTACCTTCACGCTCCGTAGAGCCTCAACCGCCCTGCAGTCGATGCTCCTGTCGCTGAAGGTAATAGTACCGTCTACATCAACTACGATCGCCTTGAATTCCACATCCTTAATACGATTTTTTAATCCTTAAGTCCTTCCATTGTGACCGAGAATATCGCCTCGCCTTCAGGAAGATTTGGAGAATCCACAAGTCTCGCTATCCTCTTTTCCCCTTTGGACTTGCGCAGGTACAGCCTGAACGTAGCAGTATGCCCCACGATATGACCGCCTATTGGTTTAGTAGGGTCTCCGAAGAACGCATCTGGTTTTGACATCACCTGGTTTGTCACAAGTATTGCGGCATTGTAGAGGCTTCCGAACTTCATCAGGTCATGCATGTGCTTGTTGAGCTTCTGCTGCCTGTCTGCCAGAGTGCCGCGCCCCACATATTCTGCCCTGAAATGCGCCGTGAGGGAATCGACTATCAGCAGACGAACAGGTTTATCAGTGTCTTTTAACTTGTTTGCAAGGTCCATGGCTGTATCCACCAGCAATATCTGATGATTTGAATTATATGCTTTAGCCACGTGGATATTCTTCAGGATTTCCTCAGGATCGTATTCAGTCCCCATTCTCGCAGACAGCCCCTTTACCATCTGTGTTATCCTCTCAGGTCTGAATGTGTTTTCAGTGTCTATGATTATCACCGAGCCTCCAAGACCTTTTTCCTCGACCGGCAGCTGCGCATTCACAGCCATCTGGTGTCCCACCTGCGTTTTTCCCGAACCGAACTCTCCGTAAAATTCTGTTATCGCCTGTGACTCTATCCCTCCGCCCATCAGTTCGTCAAATGCCTTTGTGCCAAAGCTGAGCTTACCAACGAGCTTTCGCCTCTCAAGGACCTGATCGCCTGTTTCAAAACCGCCTACGTCCGCAGCCAGTCTGGCTGCATTTATTATCTTCTGTGCGGTCGATTCCCCGATATCTGCGATGCTTGCAACCTCTGACGATGACGATACTGCAAGCGCTTCAATTGAGCCGTACCCTGCTTCTTTTAATTTCTCTGCCGTTGCCGGACCAACGCCCGGCAGATCTTCAAGACCTTTTCTTTCTACCATATTTTCCTCCAGTGCACATTTTATTGATCGCGGTGCACAGTTATCGTATATTCTTAAGCGTTAGTATGGTTTAAACCTTATGAGAGCGGGGCGAAAGTAATGATTATTTCCTTAATACCTGTATGCTAGTCCTTGCCCCTGCGCTGAGTTCCACTTCCTCATTTCTCCCAGGCTTTGCATAAGCATCGATGATCCGTATCTCACTCCCGATATCCAGTTCATTGACAATATCAGCATGTTCACCCCAGAGCGCTACTTTTATCCTTCCGGTATTATCCGAGATGTAGATATTCGAAACCTTATTTTTTGTCCCATCCGCGCGCTCAAATTCCCGTATCTCATCCAGTCCAGAGACATGCCCGGAAACGCTATAAGACGAGTTTATTCCGATGTCGGCAATAGGCGTGAGCGGCTCTGAATAATCCACTGCTACGCTACTCTTTGTCATGCTCCCGCCAGAGCCAATCTGCAATTCTGTCTGGTTGCTGAATGAGTTCTCTCGTGAGTAGGCGTTCATGACCTCCACTGTATCCCCTGCTTTAAACTCCGTTGCATCAGCCTTTGCATCCCATAAAGTCAGCCGGATCTTGCCAGTATCATCGCCTATGGTAATGTTGCGTACTTTACCTGCCATTCCATCCTTTCGCTGGAATGTACGGACAGTCCCCATATCAATGATCTTAGCTATAACATTGAGGGCGTTCATACCGTTCTTTACTTCGTTGATCTTAATGGGTTTTAAGTTCACGGAAACTTCTTTGTCAATATGCTCTATCCCACCGCCTCTTCCCACATTGACCTCAAGACCGTTTTTACCTTCCTTGATATATCCCTTCACTTTCAATGTCTGACCGGGTTTGATATCCCCGATCTTCACCAGGTCGCATGCTTCATCCCACAGTGCAGCTTTTATAGAACCCGTGTCATCGGCGAGGTTAAGGTTCACAACGCGCCCTATCGTGTCGTTATCGCGCGAGAATTCATGGATATCGCTAACTGAGAGCACTTTTGCGATAAAGACCACATTGCTCCTGTCAATTGCCATGTCCTTTATTTTAACGGCTTCATTGACTCCCAATTCGCTGGATACGAGCATGGCAGCCGTCTTGAAGTCGCACAGGCCATTCATAAAAGTTATTTTTTCTTCGATCTTTGACTTGAATTCGTCGCGTGTAAGTTTCCCTTCAAGTTTCTTATAATATTCTTCAATCTCCTCGGAGCTCACCATGTTATGCTAAGAAGAAAGTTCTGGATAAAAGGTTTATGGTTCATCGATCTGGTTCATATATACAAACGTCTATGTATCTTAAAAACCCAATAAACACTGATGCCTACAATAAGTGAAAAAATATTGAGCAGGGCTTCTGGAAAAACCGCGTCCGCAGGGGATTTTGTCATAGCGAATATTGACTATGCGATGGCGCATGACGGAACAAGTGTGCTGGCTGTCAAGGCATTCAGGGAAATGGGCGCAAAGAAAGTATGGGACCCCGGACGGATAATCATCCCGTTCGACCACATCGCACCCGCCAATAACGAGACCGCGGCAAAGCTCCAGCAGGGTATCAGGCAGTGGGTAAAAGAGCAGGGAATTACCAATTTTTTCGATGTGGGGAACGGCATCTGTCACCAGGTACTACCAGAGCAGGGTTTTGCAATGCCTGGAAAACTCATAATCGGAGCTGACTCACACTCATGCACCTATGGCGCATTCGGGGCGTTCGCCACAGGTGTTGGCGCAACAGACATGGCTGAGATATTCGCCACTGGAAAATTGTGGCTTCGCGTACCTCGGTCCATCTGGATAACCGTTGACGGAAGGCTGTCAAAAGGCGTTTCTGCCAAAGACATGACACTTTACATCATAAAAAACCTGGGTGCGGATGGAGCGAATTATAAAGCCGTAGAGTACTACGGAGATGCCATAAGCACATTATCCATGCCTGAACGGATGACTCTTTGCAACATGGCAATTGAAATGGGAGCCAAAGCAGGCATCGTGCCGCCCGATGAAAAGACAGACGATTATTTAAAAGGAAGAGCCAGGGAAAAATATACACCAGTTTTCGCTGATAAGGACGCAGAATATATAGATGAGTACAACTTCGATGTTGGCGATCTTGAGCCGCAGGTGGCTAAGCCTCATGAAGTTGATAACGTGGTCTCTGTCGGAGAAGTGGCAGGAACACCGCTTGACCAGATCTTCATAGGTTCTTGCACCAACGGAAGGTACGAGGACCTTGAGGTGGTGGCGCGTATCCTGAAAGGAAAAAAAGTCAGAGCGCGGACCATCGTTCTGCCAGCTTCGCGCGAAGTTCTCATCAAAGCCACGGAATCAGGTATCATCGCCACCCTTTTGAAAGCAGGCGCAATAATCGCGCCGCCAGGATGCGGTCCGTGCCTGGGCGCCCATATGGGTGTGCTCTGCGAGGGTGAAACATGCCTTTCCACATCAAACCGCAATTTCAGGGGACGGATGGGAGCAGGCGGGCTGATATACCTCGCATCGCCAGAGACAGCCGCTGCAAGCGCACTTACGGGAAAGATATCAGACCCCAGGGATGTGAAGCAATGATATCAAGGATCCTCCCTGATAAAATAAAATACGATGGTTCGCAGATAGCCCCGCTCTGGGCTTACAGTATGGGAATAAAAGGCGATTCAATGGTGATCTTCCACGGACCAATGGATGTTACCTTAGATAATATGAAAGACCTTGAAGATAAGAAAGCAGGAAAGACAATTCAGGGTGATGATCTTATCCATATCATCGTGGAACGGTTCGATTCACCAGCAAGCATGCGCCTTGCCTACTATATGCAGCGCCTCCTCATGGTCTGCATCATGGACGTTCTCATGAGGCAGGGCATTCAGACGACAAGATTCGGAGATGACCTTTTTATCGATGAGGGGAAGCTCACGGTAAGCATTGCCACTGCCGGCGTAACGAGTGAGAAAA
Source organism: Candidatus Methanoperedens sp. (assembly GCA_041479675.1). GTDB lineage: Archaea > Halobacteriota > Methanosarcinia > Methanosarcinales > Methanoperedenaceae > Methanoperedens. Next base: position 3,609 of record JBGOYM010000032.1, on the reverse strand, counting down.
TACACTGCGGAATAAACATCACAACCGAAGGGACGCCAGCTGAGGTCAGGACAGCTTCGCTTGAGGAACTTGGGATAGCAGACTGGAGACCACTTGCGCGGGAGATAGCCGAAACTTATGTAAATGAAATAGAAGATATTGAAGGAGATATTGTAAAAACTAGAAGTTTATGACAAATTCCTTAAATAAATTTAGTAATTAAGAAGGTTAAAAATGGCGGAAGAATTAAGTAAAATCATAAGTAACGGTATTGACACATATACGAAGAATCTAAATCTATGCATACCTTTTATTCTCAATTTTGTAATGAACGGGCTGGCGGCCCTCATAATAGTTGCAATCAGTTTTATTTACATTTTCGGTTCATTTTCATTTAAAGAGTATAATAGTCCTGAAGCTCTCTCCTTAGCGCTCATTTCAACTCTGACGCAGCATATTTTTGAGGTCGCTATTCTGGTACTTATTGCCCTTTTTATAATTTTGTTTTTTTCAGCATTCTTCACATCAGGCGCCATCGGGATGGCAAGACAGGGGACAGAAACCGGGAAATCCGAACTTTCCACGATGATGGGAACTGGAAAAAAGAACGTCGTTAATCTGTTCCTTGCCGAGATACTGTTTTTGCTACTAGCCCTTGCAGGCGTCGTATTCATAGTGCCCGGAATTAAAGGCATAGATTTCAACCAGCCCTCTGCCAGAGCAAGCTTATTGATGATAAGTGGATTTCTGCTGTGGATGGTATATTTATTAATAATCTCCGTAGTGTTGGCTGCTTTCAGGTACGCTCTTGTGATAGAATCTCTCGGTCCTGTCGATGGGATACTTGCAGGCATTGACTTTTTCAAAAAAAATATGTTCGATGTTATCTTCCTCATAGTTGTCACGATCGGTATAGCTATTGTTTTTGCGATAATTGACCAGGTCATGAACTTGATCCCGCTCATCAATATTATCTGGTTTTTCATAAGTTTGATGATATCGATATGCATCCTTAACCCGCTCATGACGGTCTGGTGGGTCAGGCTATACATGACCCGGACAGGCAAACAGGTCTATGTAAACGACCTCCTTGCCCACCCGAATGACCTTCAGGAGCATTAAAGCGAATCGAGGAACGCCTCAATGCGAGCCAGCGCCTCTACGAGCTGCTCGCGCGAAGTGGCATAAGAGCAGCGCAGGTATCCTTCGCCGCATTCCCCGAACACGTCACCCGGTACCACTGCCACTTTCTGTTCCTTCAGCAGCCTTTCCGCGAATTCACCTGAGGTCAGTCCTGTGCTCTTAACGCTCGGGAAAGCATAGAATGCACCCATAGGCTCAAAACAGTCAAGCCCCATTTTATTCAGACCGCTCACTACAAGGCGCCGCCTCCTGTCGTATTCCCTGGCCATCTTCTGCATCTCGCCGTCCCCGTTCTTGAGCGCCTCTATTCCACCCATCTGGGCTGTTACAGGGGCACAGAGCATGGCATACTGATGTATCTTTGTCATTGCTGCTATGAGCGCTTCGCTACCTGCGGCATAGCCCAGGCGAAGCCCTGTCATGGCATGCGATTTTGAGAAACCGTTCAGGATAATGCTCCTCTCTTTCAGTCCCGGGAGCGTGGAAAAACAGGTGTGTGAGCCATCGTAAGTCAATTTTCCGTACACTTCGTCCGAAATTACTACGAGGTCGTTCTCATTGACCACGTCAGCGATCTCCTCAAGGTCTTTCCTCCTCATGACCGCACCTGTCGGATTGTTCGGGTAGCTAAGGACAAGAGCTTTTGTCTTCTTTGTTATGTTCTTCTTTATCTGGTCTGCTGTCACCCTGAACTCATTCTCCTGATATGTCGGAACAGGTATCGGTTTCCCACCTGCAAGTGAAACACTGGGTTTATAAGAAACGTAGCAGGGCTCTGGTACTATGACCTCGTCCCCTGGATTTATGACGACCCTGAAAGCAAGGTCTGCGGCTTCACTGACACCTGTTGTGATGAGTATCTCATTCCTGGGGTCATAATTAACACTGTGATCCTTCCTGTAGCACTTTGATATTAATTCCCTCAATTCAAGGAGGCCGTAATTGGATGTATATGATGTGACCCCTTTCTCAAGTGAATATATACATGCTTCCCTGATGTGCCAGGGTGTAACGAAATCCGGTTCTCCGACCCCTAACGATATAACCCCGTCCATCTCCAGTACAAGGTCAAAGAATTTCCTTATCCCTGAAGGAGGAATGCTTTTTACCTTTTCTGCTACGAACCTTTCAGGCATGGCTTTAAGGGGAGACTGCAAGGCGTTCTGAGCGCTCTTTCTCGAATAAGACATCTCCATCCTCCTTGTATGTCCGCAGCACAAAATGAGTTACAGTCCCCTGCACCTGCTCTAGCGTTGCGATCTTTTCTGCTACGAAAAAAGCCACGTCTTTCATAGACCGCCCTCGAACTGTAAGCGACAGATCGTGATCTCCTGAGATGAGCCTGACAGACCTTACCTCAGGGAATTTCGCTATCCTCTCAGCGATGGCGTCGTACCCTGTCCTTGAGCGCAGGGCGACTTTTAACTCTATTATAGCATAAACGTACTCCTCTCCCGCTTTTTCCCAGTCTATCACTGTCTTATATTTGCGTATGATTCCCTTTTTCTCCAGTTGCTTTATCTTTGAGGCAGCTTGCGTTTCCGTGATACCTATCATGGTCGCGATCTCTCTGGGTTCGATTCTCGGATTGCTTTCCAGTATCTCGAGTATTTCTTTCATTGTCATGTCTCGGCGTTTCCTATGCTGTAAGGGTTAATAGGTTTTATGGATAAAATTCCCTTCCCCTTTTAGTGAAATAGAATAATTCCATTTAGGGTGTAAAGAATGGTATTCTATCTGCAATTTTGCCATATCTTCATCCGAGAGTTTGACTCCTTTATTATATTCCTTTTCATCCAATCGCGATGCCACAGTAAGACCTTTAATTGTCTTTGTGCCACTGATAAGTTTAATAATTGTTTCAAAACTAACAAGCGGCTTCCCTTTCCAATTTCTGTAGATGAAATTTCCAGCCTTTATTGCGACTTCCATTACTCCCACCACCATCTGCACATATCATCAACTCTTTTGTATTTGGATAATTATTTCTTCCAAACATAAGCCACCATTGTCTGAGGCTTTCAACGGCAAATTCGGAGGTATCATAGCTCATTCCCACATTTACTTCTTTTGCCTGGCCTTTTTTCGCCCAACTTCTTCCAGGATCTTTTATTTCTACCTTTTTTCTTCCTCCACCATGTGCTCGAAGTCTTTCTGGAGGTTCAAGTTTCTCTGACGTTTTGAGTTCCTCTATCCCTTTACTGATGGTTGAATGGGACATTCCCGTTAGTTCTTCCACTTTTGAAATCCCACCCCAATCAAAATGCCTCAGTACTCATAGGGTTCATCACATTTCAGTTATGTTTTATCATCACAGGCATTTTCGATCTCACGGACGATTTTATGAGCTTGCATTCCCGGAGCTTTTGAATTATAAATGCTGCGTCCCACTATAACATAATCTGCTCCCGCCCTTATGGATTCGGCTGCGCTTCCTCCCTGCGCTCCCACGCCAGGAGAGATTATTGACATGTTCCCAACAATTCT
>JBGOYM010000031.1:0-12750 GCA_041479675.1 Candidatus Methanoperedens sp. | reverse complement strand
CGGGAAATGAGTACGCAGAGCGGTTTCTTTGAGTATATCCAGCAAGCTCGTCATCGGCCAGCGGTTGCCAACCTCCAGTTTAAGGTCTGCCAGATTCCGAGGTTCGGGCTGAAGATCGAGTGGTGAAAGGCAAATGATCTTTTTTCGATTAGGCAGTAGCTTGACGTGGTTACAGATGCGAGGGATGGCCCCATCCAATGAGCTCAGGGCCTTGCGCATATCTTCTTTTACTTTGTCGATAAATTGCTTTGCCTCGGTGGGTTGGTGGAGGGCATAATAATATGCGTCTCGCTTCTGGCTGAAATCCGTGGGCAGATCGTTATCAGGATTGCGATAGCGATTGGAACCCTCGACCCATATCTCCCTTACGCGAACTTTTTCTCGCAGAGCCTGCAACACACACACTTCATAATTGAGTCGGTTGACCCGGATAGTGCCATCGTCGTCCTGTTCCACCACAAACTCATGCCATTTCGAAGCTACAACCTCTTTGATGGGGAGGATTTCGTGATCGGGATAGTATTTGCGAGAGCTACGCACGTAATTCTTAACGATTTGAAGTGCTATCATCACCGGACGGTATTGTTCGTTGTTGGATCTAAAATCGAGAATATCGAGCATTTCTGGGACCATCCGCCGATAGTGGTGGCTGTAGGAGGCACGCATGATGATATGGACATGTTTACGGAACGCAGGAGTTCTATCTTTGTACTCTTTGATCACTTCACGCAGGAGCTTTTCATTGGCAATTGGATACACAACCTCACGCACAGTCTCATCTGGGTGCTCTACTGCAGCCTCAGCAATCCTGTAGAGGATGCCTTCTTTGTTCGCCACACGCTTAAACTCGTTAAGGTACTCTTGTTCGACCCGTTTCTCTGCACGCACATCGATTTTGTGGACGATGTGAATGAGAAGATCTACCAATCCATCGGTGATCTCCTGAGCACGCATGACACACAGAGCGGAAAGATATGTTAGACGCTTGGCCTTGGAATGGGCATGCAGGCGAGATGGTTCTTCGACACTTGCACGATTGCGATAGACTGTCAGTACTTTGCGTGCGATACCAGGGAACAGGTTGTCAGGAAGTTGAAGTTCCCGAATGCTCCGCAGCTTCGCCATCTCTTCCAGCATGGTGGCAAGTCCGACCCGCCCAGGATCCGTACGTATCTTCTGGAGTGTTGTCGTGGCCGATATTTGTGTATCTTTGAAGTTTTGAGGCTGCTGTCCAGATTGTCCCTCTTGCAACCCATTCTGATCCTCAGTCGAGAGCAGTGCTTCCAGAGCAGCCTGCGATGCTTCCGGTAAACGGGCAAGCGTGGCCTCATACAACTGTTGCTCAAAGGTTTGGGCTGCAGAATGGATCAGACGGGCGAGGCGATCTGGAGTAGGAGCCTCCAGATGCAGGCGTCGGAACCACTGGTATGCTTGCTCTCGAAGACGCTCTTCCTGGTGCTCTTGTGGCAACACTTCCACAAGAAGCCACTGTTGCATCTGTTCGGTATCTACAACTGTTGATTCTCGAAAACCAAGGAGCTCCCTAATTTCCGCCCGGTGGTCTTTGATGGTACGGCCATTCCAATCGTATTGCAGATACGCTTCTGGTACTACGCCGACCTGTGCTGCCACAAACGAGATCACCTGACCTGCCACTTCATTTTTGAATGAGGGGAAGCGCCCTTGACGCTGAAAAAAGTTGAGCAACACCGCAAAGCCCAGGCGTGTCGCTCCGATCCTATTTCCCAACTGGGCAAGGTCCCATGCACTGAGCATCCAATTCTCGATTAATTCTTCATTCTCCCACTGTCGTTTCATGAATGTGTTTAATTTCTTTTCATTTACATAGATTGCGATTTCTTCAAATCGGTGAAGTCAGACTCTTCGCTTGCAGCAGAGTATATCGCAAAAGAGTCATATCGAGCCATATGGAACGTTAAAGTTGGATATGCCCCAAAATCTTGCGCTCACATGATTGCTTCCATGCAACCGCAGGAAACAGCTACGGGTGACAAGTCAGACTTAACTGTCAAAAAACTCTGCCCCTGGTGACAGCTTACGTAGTAACAGGCCATGTATGCCAGATATGCGGCAATACCGTGGAAGGCGAAGCACCCGACAGGTGTCACATTTGCAATGCCCCGAAAGAGATGTTCAAGAAAGTAGATTGAGGTGAAAAATATGGCAAAACTTGTGATAATTTATGGAACTGGATTTGGTAACACAGGCATAATGGCAAAAGCCCTGGAGGAAGGAGCGAGAAGCGCAGGGCTTGATGTTACAATCAAGAAAGTGGATCAAGCATCGGCGGCAGACGTGGAAAAAGCAGATGCTATAGCAATAGGTCTGGCCACCTATAAGGGTGCTGGGATGCCATCCGTCATCAAATGCGTGGAAGGTCTGGCGAAAGTTCCCCTAAAGAGCAAACTGGGAACAGCTTTTGGGTCATATGGATGGAGCGGAGAAGGTCCAATTGTCATAACAAATATGCTCAAAGGCTATGGCATGAATGTGATTGAGCCTCCATTGCGGATAAAACGCATTCCTGAAGAGGAAGGTATCGAGGAGTGCAGGAAGCTGGGCAAGATGATTGCTGATAAGATAAAAAAAATGAATTGAGACTAAAATCTTGGTGGAATAAGTAGAGAAACCAATCTCTATGAAGCTTTAGGGCTAATATAATATGGAATTGGACGAATCAATAAATGAAATCCTGACACGCTTCCGTAGAAGCCTCAAAGAGGACGGAGGGGACATCGAACTTGTTGGCATTGAAGATGGGATTCTGAAGGTTAGAATTACAAGAACGACTGTGCCGGTTACATTCAGCAAGTTTCTTAGAGATTATAAAATGCGAGAAGGAATTAGCTGTGGCAGGTGTGGCATACCTATGAGTACGATTTTTGCAGCGCTAGAGTTGGAACTGAAACAAAAAATTTCTGGAATAAAAAAAGTGGAAGTAGTGAAATGAATGAAAAATAAGTACAGTTGAAGGGATTTGAAAACTTCCGATTCGGTTCTTAGCAACAGAGTACACATGAAAACTGAAACCCTGAAAAAAGAACTGTCGAGGAAATGCAAATGTCTTGGAATTAAACTTGTGGGTTTTGTTCCTGTGGAAAGATGGTCATCTCCTCCAAAGGAACTTCCAAATATACTCTCTCCCTGGATTCCCAAAGAATTCTGGCCGCAATCCATATACCCTGAGACTAAAACGGTGATAGTGATCGGTCTTCCGGTTCCCCTGCCTATTGTGGAAACTGCACCATCTATTTATTATCATGAACTTTATAAAACAATTAATGCAATGCTTGATTCTAAGGCATATGAAATAGCGAACTTCTTGACTGAAAAAGGGCATGGCGCTATTTATCTACCGAGAGATGCCTACGGCGATGTAGAAATACTCATCGAAAAGCCTTTTGCTTTTTTCTCTCATAAACATGCTGCATATCTTGCAGGTATGGGTTCTATCGGTCACAATAATTTGCTTCTTACGTCACAATACGGGCCCAGGGTCAGGTTTACATCCATATTCACAACAGCCGAAATACCAGCGAGTACGATTGAGATAAAAGACCTGTGCACAAGATGCCTTCTCTGTGCAAAGAACTGCCCTGTAAGTGCGATACCGTTGAAGGGAGAGTTTCCTCCTCCTGTGGATAAAAAACTCTGTGCTATAAGAAGCGAACAACTCAGAGATGAGTACAGGTCTCCCTGCGGTATTTGTATCAAAGTCTGTCCTGTGGGAGAGGACAGGGAATTGTTCGGGCGCAAGAATATGTCCATATACTCAAAAGATAAGAAATTCGAGAAATATCATAAAGCATGGGAGCATGTGAGAAGATATGGGAGTAAAAGCTGATGTATTTAACCATACGATACATCAAGCGTCGTCATCCGCCGTGTAAATACCGTACAGCCATATTAAAGCTCAGCTTCTAATCTTAGTTGGGCAAAACCCCATATGGCATCAATAGTTAATATATTTTAACCCCCTCCCAAATCTTACCACTCAGCGAGCTTTTGGAGGCTTCCTTTATCGTTAAATCCCATCGAAGCGAGGATGCCAATCAAAAGGACAGCCAGAGAACAGGTTCAAACTGAAATGAAATTGATTCAATGAGCCTGAAAAAATTGCTTCATTTGCTCCTCTTTAATTACATCTATATATAAATATAAATAAAATGTCGAGGTCATGGAATTTACCCGCTATGACGATTTATGCGTAATTACTTAAGTCGTCATGTATAATTTCCCTGTATGCATCTGTTGAGACTTTCAACCAGTCTATCAACATCAGCACCCATCAACCCTGCAGCTTCCCGCACCGAGACAAGCTTTGCAGCATGACGCATAACAGGGGATTCAAGATCCGTAAATCCTATATCATACAAAACTCTCATAGTTTCAGGAAAAAGATCAATGACCTTCTCAAGTCTCCATTCTTCTGTTATTTCCATTACTTTCACCTCTCTACTGGTAGAGCTTGAATCTCTCCCCATTCAGCCCACGAACCATCATAGACTCTCACATTCTGATATCCGCACAGCCTGAGAATAGCATACATGTGACTGGCGCGAAGACCCATCCAGCAATACGTAATAATTTCTTTTTCTTTTAGGACCCCGATATTTTCAAACATTGCTTTCAAATCATCAATAGACCTGAACCTGCCTGTTGCAGGATCAATGGTTTCAAGCCAGTGAAGATTGACAGCGCCGGGGATATGTCCTCCACGAGTACCATAAACGGTTTGCCCAGTGTACTCACTGCCAGTCCGCACATCCAGAAATACCACATCTGGGTCATTCAGATGAGCTAAAATCCAGTCTTTCGTAGCAAGCTTGCTTTCATCTGTGCTGGCATGGTAATTGGCTTTTTTCACTTCAGGGATCTTAACAGTAAATTTTTCCCCTTCATCCATCCATCTCTTTATACTGCCATCGAATATGCATACTTTCTTGTGTCCATAGTATTCTAAAGTCCAGAAGAATCTTGCTGCGAACACTCCTCCAAAGTCATCATAAGCAACAAGAGCTGTCTCATTATTGATTCCGCAAGAACCCAATACCGCTTCAATTCTTTCTTTTGGCACACACATAGCTGGCAGCCCCTTGCAGGTTCTAATTATTTCCTGAAGTCCAATATTCACGGAATTCTTAACATGTCCCTTCTCATAATCATATTTTGACCTGGTATCTATTATCCGGACATCATTATTGTCGATGTTATTCTTCAACCATTCCACATCGACCAGTTGATTTTGAATCTCAGAATTATACCTTTTCATCAAAGTTACCTCCTCACATCCTTATAACTCATCCGGTGTTTTTTAATCCAAAAAATAATTGTATAGATGATACATAAACATTTCGTGGACCAAAAGGGGAGTTCATAACTGACCCCTCCCATGCTTTCAGAATGCCATATTTTCGGCAAAAAGTTGGTCAAGTTTCATCCTATTTATTTTCGGACTTCATGAGATAGCGAAAGAAAATGATTTATTTACCTGAAATCTTTCTGCTAACCTCAGCTATTCTCCTGCCAAGTGTTGTTGCAATTTCAAGTTCATTGGAAGTAGGGTATCTATCAGCCATTGGTCCAGATATTGAAGAGGCACCATATGGAGAGCCGCCTGATATCGAATCAAATGCGAACAACCTCTGTTCAGAATATGGAATTCCCACGACGATCATTCCCAGATGAAATAGTGGTACCATCGAAGTAATTATTGTTGTTTCCTGACCTCCATGCTGGGTGCTTGAGCTTGTAAAAATGCCTGCCACCTTGTTCTCCAGAGCGCCTTTTTGCCAGAGGCCCCCGGTCTGATCTATATATTCCTTCATCTGAGCAGTCATATTTCCATATCTTGTTGGAGTTCCGAATGCTATGCCATCGGCCCACTCCAGATCACCCATTGAAGCAATCGGAATATCTTTCAATTCTTCTTTCACTTTTTTCATATTGTCGTTCCACTTCTTTTTGGGAATAAGCTCTTCAACCTGTCTAATTCTCACTTCGGTATCCTTAACGCTCTTCGCTCCTTCAGCTACCGCCTTTGCCAGTTTTGCAACATTTCCGGTCATGCTGTAGAAGACAACAAGTATGTTCAATTTATCTTTTGTCATAAAAACTCCCTGAATATTGCATTGTGAGCAAACTATTTAATTATTTGCCATTATAGCCCACTATAAAGGTTATAAGAAGAACTGCCGTGATCATCCAGGGGAGGTCACCAGGAAAAGACTCCAGGACATTTACTGCACATAATCCTTAAATTATATTCAGTTTTTACGAGATCGGTATCTGAAAACAATATTCAGAGCCGATATAATCTACTTCACCCATGATTCGAAAATCCTCCCCCACCTTCTCATAATGCCGTTCCTTGACCTGCATCGTGTGCCCCGCAGCCACGACAGCTTTCTACAATCCTGATAAAGCCAAGTTCATTTAAGCAGTTTGAACAGGTCGGCTCTACTCAGTCCTGTTTGCTGAAGAATATCAAGAAGCGTTCCTATTGCAAGTTCTCGATGCATCGGAACAACTGTTCTATATGTTTTTTCGGAAGTAACTTTTTCAAGCGATACATGGCTACCTTTTTGTCGCAATTCAACAAATCCAGCCCTTTTCAATGCTGTGATCAGTTCTTTGCCAGAAATAACGGGCAGCTTAAGCATGAGCAACTTCAACCGTAGTCCAGAATGGCTTGGATGTCTCACGGGGCAGGTCTTCTAAACCGAAACTTTCTATATAAAGCTCTACAGCCTCCTTGATGTTAGCCTGTGCTTCTTCAAGAGTATTTCCTTGAGAGGTTACACCCAGTTCAGGACATCTTGCAACAAAAAATTTGTCTTCTTTTTGAATAGATACAAGGAAAGTTCTCATATTTGCTTCTAATTTCATTACTCTTTGATCTATGTTATAAATGCTGCGCAAATAGCAGTATCTCCGAAGAAGAATAATCCCATCGAAAAAATCCCCTATCTGGCGTTCGTCTTAAACTAATGCAGAATGTGGGCATACTACCGAAAGACCTCCTGATGTTCTCCCAGCCTTCACCCCCTTACAAATGAGATAAGGAGATGGCCATCTACAATAGTTTCTCCGACTTAGAGTCTCTTTCCACACAGAATTCGTATAATTACAATAAAAATTCCTTGAAAGTCACCTCCTCCTGTCTGTCAAATTATCACCAGATATACTGTGCGGTCGAGGTATTCTTTAGGACAGTCAACTTTGGCGCTGTTACCGAATTTTGTTACTTTACGAATAAAGAACCCTTCTATTCCTTCGATTTCAAGATGGGTTTGTGCTTGGATGGCAACATGCTTCATAGGATATATTATAGATATCCATAGATATAAATGTTTCGTCTCAAAATTTGTAAGATTGAAAAATATGTCCTTAAAAATAGGACTTAGTAAACTATTTTACCTTCTTTCGGAGATACTGAATAGACTGTTTGGATATGTTTTAGACCGAACCTCTCGATTGGACAGGTAGTTAAAATGGCCGGGGACGGACCACCCACCACAAGACTGCGCTCTATATCGTCTTCTCGTCACCCCGTAAATTAGATATGGATGAAAGTAACAGGAATCACGTATAGTCAAGGGATATGGATTGAGAATGAATAGCGATAATAAGGCACTATTTATCTTTGGATTTGTTTTCCATTTCATTGGAGATCTGACAAAGACTTACATCGGATAGATATTGGAATACCAGAAAGGGAATTATCAGTATGATCGGAAGACCTGATCTTCCAGATATCGTTATCCTGGAATAAGTATAAAACGAAATCCAAGTCGGATAATAAATAAAATCTACTTTTTGCTTAACAAATCAAAAATAGAGTGAGAAAAACTCACTCGACAGAAAGCTGTTTTTTCTCCTTTATCTCAGTCTTTGGCATCTTTATTTCAAGAACGCCATTTTTATATGAAGCTTTGGAATTATCAGGATCCACAGAAGAAGGCAGAGATAATGCACGATAATAGCGTCCTGCCTGTCTTTCCCGGTAGACATACCCTTTTTCTTCCTTTTTTTCTTCATGCTCGGTCTCTGCCGATATTTCAAGCCTGTCCTCAGTAAGGTTGATTTTTATGTCCTTTTTTTCAAGACCTGGCATTTCAGCAGTAGCAATAACTTCCTTTTCGGTCTCAACGATATCGATAAAAGGCTCTCTATACTCAGCAGGGATTATCTCTCCCCTCTCACCCGATGGTAAAAGCCTGCCTGAGGGTAAAAACCGCCTTCTTGGGACTCCCCAGATTCCTTCAAACATCCTGTTCATCATCTCTTCAAATCTTCTAAATTCATCCCACGGATCTGCCATTATTAACTACCTCCAGGATTATGTTTAATTGTCAATATACATAAAATTAACTCCAGAAGGATATTCCTATGATTTTGTAACGTGTGTAAAAACAGCGCAAGACGAGTCCGATCAGTTTGAAATTGTTTATCTTTCTTTCCGTACAGATAAACTGCTGAAGTTGCCGATATTCCTGAGCATGAGGATATGTTGGGGTGGGAGGACGGCAGTTTTGACCCGGATACTTTTGATATTGATGAAATTAATCAGGAGTTGGAAAAAATCAGATGACAACTTTAGGAAACGAATCAGTGCGCGATAAAATATCGTACTTCTCCAAATGATCGCTGGTTACTGCCGCTAAGCTACGGCGTAATTTCCTTCGATAACGGCAGCCTCTGCAAGTGCCTGGGCAGCCATGACGGGGCCCTGACCGCCCTTGCCGCGAAAGCGAACCTCGAACATGTACTTTTATTCACAGGCTCCTGGCATTAAGACATCTGCACATTCACGGCAGATGAATCTTGGAAGGCCTTTTTGAAGGATCTTCACGGGTGCCGGGTACCCTCCTGTCCATATCGGCAGGTCAACCCTCATGGCATGTTCCATGCACATTCCTTTACCGCACATGATGCAAATGGCAACAGCTTCTTCAACTTTATCTTGCAGTGCGCATTCATAACATCTCAGCATAACATCACCAGTTCTCCTTGAGTGCTTCATGGCACGGTTGACATAGTATTCGCTTCAGTTTTTCAATATCCTTCTCAAGCCGTACAGGATAATCACCTTTCCAGATCGGGCTTTCTTCATAGATCGCATGTTCCATGCAAACACCCATCCCGCACACAATACAGGCTGCCACTGCATCCGTATCTTTTCCCATCTTCGCACATATATAACATTTCAAATCATTCACTCTCCACAGCTTCTTCGCCTAACACAAGTCCTTCGCTTATCAATAAGTCACTCCTCACTGCATGTGCCTCTTCAATCTTCTCGCCCAGCAACTATCGGATCACTTTGACCAGTTTATTGAGGTTCAATTGGATATTCGCAGGCTATCACAGCAGGTATGCAGTCCACTAACTGTGTATCTCTTCCAAACATGTTTACTTTCTTATTCCAAGGGTGGTCTCCCACGTGTCCGCATGACCCTCCTCATCCGAGAGGATTTCTTCGAGCATGAGTCTGGTCACGGGGTCGCCCTCTTCAGCAGCAAGTTTAATATGTTCTTTGTATTGCTTGATTGCACCGTTTTCTTTTGCAAGGTCGTCCTGAATCATTTTTTTCAGGTCGCCGCCTTCTACTATAGGGGATGGCTTCTTTGTGGGGGTTCCTCCCAGGTACACGATGCGCTCACCCAGCTTCTCTGCATGCTTCATCTCATCTATTGCGGTTTCTTTGAATATCTCAAGTATTTCCGGGCTTTCCATCCCTTCTCCCTCGTAATGATGCTTCATGTACTGTATTATTGCGCTCAGCTCGTCTTCACGGTCTTTGTTCAATGCGTCTATTATTTTATTGCTCATATCATCCTCCCTTTATATCATTGATAAATCAATGAACACGAAAGTATTTTAACTTTTTTACTTTATCAGTTTATCGAGGTTTTCTTCCATGAATGCAGCCATGACCGCCGCGCATTCCCGCTAACGAGGTGGCAAAGGCGTCAATATGTAGCGTACAATATATGTCGCAATTCCCAGGAGCAGCGCCAATATCCATAATAGAAAAACAGTTCTCATAGGATAATGGGTCTTTTTTATTACCATATCAAATTCAAGAAATATGCCCGCGAGCAACGCAGAAGTACCGATAACAGCATGGAATACCGTGATCAAAATCGGTAGAACTGTTAAACTAGAAACGATTATATGAAAACTTCCAATAAAGCGAGGACCCATCCATATAAAAGCTATAATCAATAAAAGAACAGCGAGTCTTGTCAATTTAAAATGTCTTAAAAGAATCCCTCTTTTTGCATACACAACGCCTAAACAGAGTATTATAAAACCCGCTATCGAGATAATTAAAGCTAAATCTGCAAGGGGACCAGCCCTCGTGCCAAGAAAACCCATATATTTCACCAGTATTAACCAAATAAAGAGGTTTTTGAATAAATATCTTGTGCAGGGTACTGATATTTTTTCGCTTAACAGACTGCGGGGACGGTTTGATTATATTCGTTTGGACAGGTGTTAAGGTTAATGTCCAGAGACATGCTGGGGTAAAAATGGTACAATCCGAATCATACTATCTATGATGGAGCGTCAGTCGTTTGTGAAATTTAGACCACACTTCATTATTAATTGTATGAATTTGTCCCCAAGATGTTGGTGGACATTAAAATTAATGCCCTCCCTCACCCATTTTGACTTCCTGTATGCGTGCATCTTCAAGCTTTGAACTGCTTCCTGCCTTGGTAGGTTTTTCAGCAATCTTTTTCACTTTAGTAGCGATATCTTTTCCAAGCCTCTTACATTCTTCAAGATCTTTTTCAGCAGGCTGGTATTGAATACGTAATACTGGATCTATTACATTCATGCCAAGCCCATGCATTTTTTCTGCAATCATTACAGGTGCCTCACCGCTCCAACCATAAGATCCAAAAGCTGCCCCAACTTTGCCTGCTACTTTTGCTTTTTCAAGGCTTTCAAGGAATTTTTCCATAGGAGGCAGCATCTTATAATAGAACGTTGAAGAGCCAATCGCAACTGCATCCGCAGCTTTTATGTCCTCTATTCTTGCTTCATGGAAATTCACGGCTTTAGCATCAACGTTTCTTGAATTTGCACCTTCTACGATGGCATCTGCCATCGCTTTTGTATTACCTGATGTACTGAGATATATAACTACTACGTTTGGCATATTTTTCTCTCCTTTTCTTGTTGAATGAGTGATTTTATTGCTTCCACTCACACTTTAATGTTATATGTCATCTGGATAAAAGCTTTCGCTCAATGAGAGCTATAGAAACAGGTTTTTCATAAAGTCTTCTTTTTCTTTCCCACGAAGACGACGACAACTCACATGGTTCTTTAAAAATTTGGTAGTGTAAAGCTATTAATTCATTATTAATTATAAAATTAATAATCAACAAACTATTTACGAATTAGAGTATAATCAGCTATTATGGGATGGTATGGCACTGATGCGGTCGATGCCGCGCTTAAGAGGACTAAAAAAGCTCTCATCGAGCCGTTCGACTTCTGGAAATGGATACGACTGGGAATAATTCTGTTCTTCATAGGCGGAAGCGGTATGGAGTTCTTGAATTTCAACTTCCCGGCAAATTATAATTTGCCATCAGAGGACAGAACGGAAGGAGCGCCTTCGACAGAGGAGTTCCTCAGCCAGATAAATCAGCTTTGGGAACAGTACAATACATACATTCTTATAGCCATCTCCGTAATCGTTTTCATAATATTGCTGTTTATTCTGATATCAAGTATCATGGAATTTGTATTCGTAGAGTCACTGGTAACAAACAGAGTTGCCATCCGGGCGCACTTCAAAAAATACCTGCGCCCTGGATTTGATCTGTTCATAATACAGATCGTCCTGGGGATATGTATTCTATCGCTGTTCATCCTGGCGATGTTACCCATCGTGCAGCAATTCCTGGAACCGCAGATAACAGTAACCCCTGGGATGATCCTCGGCGGTATTCTATGGTTCATAGCAGTAATGCTGTTGCTCGCGGTGGTTAGCGGGCTCATAATGTCGTTCATAAGCCTTGCTATACCGGTGGCGATGTATCAGGAAATTAGCATAACAGCAGCCATAAGAAAAATCCTGGGCAGGTTCAGGGAAGACTGGAAACAGATACTGGTCTACTGGGCGGTCAGGGTCATCGCATGGATAGGTGCGTCGATCGCCGTGGGCATAGCGGCGCTGATACTTCTCGTGGTTTTATTCCTCATCCTTCTCATACCGGCTTTGATACTGTACTTCATATTATCAGCGCTGGGACATGGTACCGGAAGCATCGTATTCTGGGCAGTGATGATACCTTATGGAATTATCGCTGCCGGGGTATTGATATTATTGATGCTGATCGTATCTGTACCTGTGCCCACGTTCATGAAATACCATTTGCTGACATTTCTGCAGAAGTGGTACCCCGCTGTGAGTATACCTCTCTTTGATTCAGGGGATACAGGCGCTCAGCCCTCACTTTAGCATAGCATCTGCCGGAGCTCGTCCTCAGTGCCGTAACCGCTCGTGCTGATGCCCACAATACCAAGGATGTCCATGTCGTGTTAGATCCGCCGATATCTTCCAGGGAGATATACCGCAGAATCCAATATAAAAACAGTAAGTGTATAATACCTTATCGAGATATGTATTATAATAACTCCTTTCTTTACAATGGCACAGCATATCGTTTTATCTCAAAACTGCACATAACCCTGAATTATATG
>JBGOYM010000030.1:0-12782 GCA_041479675.1 Candidatus Methanoperedens sp. | reverse complement strand
AATCTCAAGGAAAACAAAAAGCATCTACCTTTCTGTCAAAAACAGGAAAAAGGAAACAAAATCCCCAAACAACATTGAGTCGTTTTATATCTTAAAACGATAGAGGATACCCCACCCTTCAGGGTGGGGAGCCTCATTTTTAAATTTTTTATTCATCGCATGACTCTAAGATCTGACTCCTTCGAACCTCCGCACCTGCACGGTACGCCGCCACTATTGCGCCGAGCAGTATCGGAGCTATGAAGAAACCCGCAATGCCGCCCACCATTCCTCCTCCAAGGAAAGCCAGGATGATAAGCATGGGGTGTATGTTTGATTTTGTATTGATTATGTAGGGTCTGATAAGGAGTTCGGGCGGCAGTATCACAACCATGAAAGCCACTAACAGAAAAATGATCGCACTCTCGCTCCCCATCTCAAAATACCTGAATATCGCAAGCACCAAGACCACCAGCCAGCCAGTTAATAATGGAACTATCGCTGCAAGCAGCATAATGGCAGAGAGAGCAAGGACGTTAGAGAAATCAAACACCCAGAAGACGATCAGCGAAAGGACTCCTACCGCGATCGCGCTGTATGTATTTCCTATGAAAATGGCAGAAAGGATGCCGTCCAAATGTTTAATGAACCTGGCTGAGAACCCTTCCACTTCTTGGGGGATTATATCTGTTATCTTTTCGATCAGACGCTCGCCGTCCACAAGCAGGTAGAAACAGATCAGCACAGCAAGCATGGTGTTCAGTGTTAGCATTGCAACCGCCTTACCCATATCAACTACTATCGAAATGGTCAGGTACTGCCTTAGCACTGGCAACAGGTACGACGTGAAATTCAGAACCATATCTCTGATCCTGTCGCGGACGAAATCCGGAAGGCTCAACTTCTCAAGAAGGCTCAATAAGATCCCCACAACATAGTCCTGGTTTTTAACAGCCCAGAGAATATCGTTGAAAATCTCAATGATCCCGAACCCGAATATCAGCAAAACCGGAAGAACGATAGCGAGTGTGGCAATGTATGCCGACGCTTTAGGGACGAACCTATCGATATAGCGTTTCATGGGTCTTGCGATATAGGCAAGCACAATGCCCATTATTATACCGTCAAGGAGCGGGATTACGACATAAATGAACATGGCGGCTATAATTAAGATCAGGAACGTAAGCACGATCTTCCATTTATGCTTTATTAAAATTGAAATCCCATCGGTAAATTGATCATCTGACATTATTTGTACAAATAATGTTTTTAGTGAATATATATTAATCGTCCGGAAAAACGGCTATAACATCCATATTGTCACGGGAATCTGATAAGAACGAACAGTATTATCGCCGGGATTCCCACCAATCCCCATAATACAGGATTGTACCTCCACACCTTCGCGCCATCAAGATGACCTAATGGTAACATGTTAAATCCAGCCAGGAATACGTTGATAAAAGCCGACCACTGGAGGACTTTTGATGCCAGCGGGTCTGTGATGAACAACGAAACAGCCAGGAACATTATAGCAAGTAGCAGGTTCACGACAGCACCTGATACGGAGATATATGCGAACTCCTTTTCGGTCTGAACGGTGTCATAGTAACCATACATAGCCTTTTTCCCTCTTATCATAACTGCACCCGGAGCGGCGAATACAAACCTCCCTCCTGTGATAAAAGATAGCCCAAGAGCAAGAATTAGACCTGTGGGACTTGCTTCGTAATCCGCGACATACCCATACCTCTGGGCGGTAAACTTGTGGGCGAGTTCATGAAGGATAAAACCTGTCCCTACCCCGAAAGCCACGATCGCCATCAGTTCAGGACTGAGCTCGGGGTACGTGAAGGCAATTGTGAGCACAACCAGTGATGCTACGATGTGTACGATCTCACGTGAACTATTTGATGCCATGCTGCCAGAATTGATCTTGGACCTTAAAAACTATACTACGCCGCACGCAAAGTTTGATATTAACTATCTCTGTCCCCCGTCTTTATACCACTTCTTACTTCCACAGCCATCCCTTTTTTAAACGCGGTCATTTCATGCGCGCATAGAACTGCTTTTCCTGTGGCAAGAAAATTGTCTTTCTCATCTACGACCATAACCTCTTCCCCTGCCCTGATATCAGGGTCAGAACCAACCACATGCTTTGCAAACGCATTCTTTCCCTTTACAACAAAAGGCGCAGAATCGCTGTTTACTACGACCCTGTTTCCAGGGAATTTAAGGAACTTGTGCAATCTCATCGCGCCCGCGATGCCAAGAGTCAGCATCCCGTCCTGCGCCCTGACCGTTGCTATGCGGTTTCCTTCAAGCAGTATCTGGCGTACCCTCCCGGTCGTTGACATCTTGAATTCCACGTTGTTGTGAAAGAGGGCGCAGCCTGCGTTTCTTCCGAACTGGTAATCTGCGATAATTCTGACACGATTTAGATGTGGATTTGTGTTTGGCATGGATTAACTCCTTATTTCACTCCAAACCCTTATACGTTCTTGAACACTGAATTCGTTTTGAGTAAGAACCTTTAAGAATTTTAAAATTGTAGGTGTTATCATGGTAAGATATTGGATGGTAAGGATGACTTGTGAATTAGAAGAGGATGACGATTTAGAAGATTATGAAATACCAAAGAATTATTGTTTCGATACAGAAGACTGGGAACTAGCTAAGAGTAATAACTTTGTTGGAATCGGTTGGTCTGCAATTGGTGATCTAACAAAATTTTCTGAAGAAAATAAAGATAGATTAATAGAGAAATATGAGACTACTTATGATGAACCTCCCAAGAAAAGTGATGTTAGTCAAATTTTAAGATTTGTGCATGATATAAAAGTTGGACATATTGTTATACTACCTACTTACCCAGACGATGAAGAAGGCATCATTTACTCAATAGGAAAGATAAAAAGTATGAAGCAAAGCCTATAATAATACCAGAAAAAACAGATATGATAGGAAAGCTATCTGAAATTCAGAAAAGACTTATGGATATTAGCCCGAGTAATTTTGAGCAGTTGGTATGTGAAACGTTAAATTTAAAGTATGATGTCAAAACTGTTAAGACACGAGATGTTGCAGATGGTGGTGTTGATTTTGTGTCCCTTAATGATAGAGGTCATGTAAAATATAGGGGTCAAATCAAAAGAACTTCAAAAAATATATCAAATTCTGAAATACTGCAACTTCGAGGGACTCTATTAGAAGGTGAAGAGGGTATTTTTATAACCACATCACACTTTACCCCATCTTCAATAGAAGAATCGAATTTTGCAAATAAGAAAAAAATTCATCTTATTAATGGTACTCAGCTATCACAAATAATATTAGATATTTATGACGAATTGGATGATAAATTCAAAAATACTTTAAAAATAAATAATAAAAATCAGTGATACAATATGGTAAAACAAAGAATACTCACTGCAGTATTGCATGAGGAGGAGGGCATGTACATAGCAGAATGCCCTGAAGTAGGTACCTTCAGCCAGGGAAGGACAATAGAAGAGGCTGTAAATAACCTCAAGGAAGCTACTGAATTGTATTTAGAAGAGTTCCCGCTGGAGAAAGAGATAAGATCCATCATAACCACTTTTGAGGTATCTCCGGTTGCCGAAGCTTAGGAATGTTTCAGGGAAAACTGCCATCAAAATTCTCTGCAACAGATTTGGATTCGAAATCAGTGGTCGTTCTGGAAGTCATGTCCGACTTTCAAAAATGACGTCGGAAGGAAAGGTTGGCACAGTCGTGCCAGTACATGAAGAATTGAAAATAGGTACGCTTCGGGGAATTCTAAAACTTGCAAAGATCGATCCGGAAGAATTTAGCAAATATATTTGAAATGTTAACTTGGTCAACATTATTAATGCATAAAAGCTAATAGTTTTCAATAAATTATATGAGTGTACAGATATATTATTGAATCATGGATGCAATTACATCGGCACAGATGGCGGCTATTGACACAAATTGTGAATATCTCGGCATAAGAAGGCTTCAGCTCATGGAAAATGCGGGGGCTGCTGTGGCAAATGCAGTCAAAAAAAGGGCTGCATCGGGAAAGGTCGTTATAATCGCGGGCAGGGGAAATAATGGAGGAGATGCCTTCGTGGCTGCTCGTCACCTGAGCGGTTATGATACCACAGTTATATTGCTTGGAAGAAAAGAGGAGATCAAAACTCCCGAAGCACTGCATAACTGGAATGCGCTTGAGAAAACATCGTTCTCTTTGATCCATGTTACAGATGCAGCAATGTTCGACACACTCTTGATAATGAATGCGGATGTAATTATTGATGGGATATTCGGGACTGGCATCAGGGGAAAGATAAAAGAACCTGAATCAACAGCAATAGACCTTATCAACGGCTCGGACGCTTTTGTGATCGCTGTGGATGTTCCTTCGGGCTTTGATCCTGATGGAGGCAAATTCGAGAAAGCAGTAAAGGCAGACCTGACACTGACATTCCATAAAATGAAAACAGGTATGACGAAAAAAGGGGCTGGCAAATATACAGGTGAGGTTCAGGTGATCGATATTGGCGTTCCCGGGGAAGCAGAATTCTTTGTCGGTCCCGGGGATATTCAGCCGTTTTTTACACGACCTGCCACAAGCCATAAAGGTGATGCAGGAAGAGTCCTTGTTATTGGCGGTGGGGCGTATTCAGGCGCGCCTGCGCTGGCGGCTCTTGCGGCACTGCGCGCCGGGGCTGATGTCGTCACCGTTGCTGCGCCCAAAAGCGTTTCCGATATTATCGCATCGTTCTCCCCCAACCTTATAGTTCGCCCGCTGTCGGGCAACAGGCTGGTAGAGGAGGATATTCCTCTGATTCTTGAATTGATCAAAAAACACGATGTTGTAGTAATGGGCATGGGTCTCGGGAATGAAGATCCAACCCTTGAGGCAGTCAGAATAATTGTCCCTATGTGCAGGAAAGCAGTTGTTGATGCTGACGCACTGACGCGAGACGTGCTCCATGAAGGTCACAGGGACATAATTGTAACTCCTCACGCCGGGGAAATGAAAAGGTTATCAGGCGCCGATATACCTGATGATGAAAAAAAGAAGCTGGCATTTGTCCGGGATTTCGCAAAAGATAATGAACTCACAGTGTTATTGAAAGGAAAGGTGGATATTATCTCTGACGGAACAGAAGTCCGAGCCAACAGGACGGGAAACTCTGGCATGACAGTTGGCGGCACTGGAGATGTGCTCGCGGGACTGACAGGCGCACTGTTCGCAAAGCATGATGCATTTTCTGCAGCATGCGCCGCAGCTTTTATCAATGGGGCAGCAGGTGACCTTGCCTTCGAGGAATTCGGGTATGGGCTTCTGGCAACGGATGTTATTGACCGCATACCAGAGGTGATGAAGTCATGAACTTCTCCCACATCCAGGATGGCAGGGCAAAGATGGTGGACATTGGCGGAAAAGCCGATGTGGCGCGGCGAGCGGTCGCTGCGGGTGAGATACGGTTGAAGCGGGAAACCCTGGAGGCTATAAAAAACAGGAAAATCGTGAAGGGGGAAGTGCTTGAGACAGCCCGCATTGCGGCGGTAATGGCAGTAAAAAAGACCCCACTTTTGATCCCCATGTGCCACAATATACCGATAACCAGTATCGACGTCACGTTTGACATGGGAGCAGAGACCATTACAGCAACCGTGGAGGTAAACTCTGTTGGAAAGACCGGGGTTGAGATGGAGGCTCTTCATGGGGTAAGCGTGGCACTTTTGACCATCTGGGACATGGTGAAATCAGCGGAGAAAGACTTAACAGGCAACTATCCATCTACAGAGATGAGCAATATCAGGGTGCTGGAGAAGCAAAAGAACCAGAGTTAAGAGTTAATTTTATATTGAAAAACAGAGTAGTTATCAGGCGCCTAATTAAAACGATGGGTCGAAGGAGACTGAGGGTACTAAAGGCGTTAGGCGCCTGATACTACTACATTATTAATCATGGCTTTACTAGTATTTAATATTTGCGCTTATATTATATACTATATATAATCATAATAATTATCATAACAAGTATCCACATAATATCGATTATTCATACGAATATCTCATAAAAATTTTTGGTTTATAGCCTAAAAAGTTCTGAATATAATATTCAAAGTTTATTGCTATAAGAACTTCGCGTAATTTCGCCAGCTATATTCGTATGCATAAGTTCTCTCACTTTCCCGATGTCAGAACTTTGACCAAGCGCCCACATAAGCTTCACGATAGCAACCTCGGGCAGCATGTCCTCGCCCTCAATAGCGCCTGCTTTCAGTATGTCCCTGCCAGTATCATATACCCTGTCACAAACCCTTCCATTGATGCACTGCGACACCATCACTATCGGTATACCGGCGTTAGTTGTTGTTCTTATAATAGGAACCCATTCGGTGGACACATGTCCTAAACCCGTGCCTTCTATGACTATCCCCTTATACCCCGAGCCTGAATGGAACAGCAATGATTCACTGCTTGCCCCTGTGGCATATTTTATCAGTGCACATTTAGGTTCAAGTTTATCGTGAAGAGCAAGCTTTTTCTCTCCCCGCTTAACATGATTTGATAAGATCTTCATCTTGCGGGAAGGATATTCAACGCGCCCTATTGGCTTTGCATTTATGGACTGGAACGCATCGCGTCTTGATGTGTGCATCTTTCGCACTTTTGTTCCCCTGTGGATGGAGCAGAAATCATCGCTTGTCGAGCCGTGCATCACAACACAGACCTCGGCAATGTCGCTTGTCGCCACAACAGCCGCGCACACCGCGTTCATGGCATTGTCGCTGCTCGGGCGGTCGGCGCTTCGCTGCGAACCAACAAGCACGATAGGAATGGGGGTCTCGATCATAAAAGAGAGCGCTGCGGCGGTATACATCATGGTGTCAGTGCCGTGAGTGATTATGATGCCGTCAGCACCGTTCTTTATCTCCTCATAAACGGCGCGAGCAAGCTCGACCCAGTAAGAGGGGCGCATGTTCTCGCTCAGGATGCTGTATATCATCCGGCAGTTGTAATTAGCGATATCCTCAAGCTCGGGTATAGCTCGCAGGATGTCCTCTGCATTGAACTTGGAAGTAACAGCACCAGTGCGGTAGTCTATCTTGCTTGCTATGGTGCCGCCTGTGGAGAGGATGGAGATGCGGGGGAGTTTGTCGGTTTTTTTCTTGCAGGGATGAGAATTTGGCTCTTGATGCTTTTTTTTCTCTTTGGGTTCTAATGTGATTATGGTTTCAGGATTTATTTTCAAGCCAATATTATATCCATTTTTAAGCTTTAAAACAGTACAAGCTGTTTGTGAAGGCATGAGTATTCCTTCATAGTGTATGACACCTTTTGCCACTCTAATTTTATCGCCTACTTCTGCTTTGCCTACGTCACCGATCATAATATCACTACTTTTTGTTCAAGATAGCAGCAGAATATAAAAAACTTGGTGTGTTAAAAAAGATTTCTATACTCGTCAGATATTACGTTAACTCTATGAATCATGCAGAAAAATAATAGGCTATATGACAAGACTTGAAAAAGATAGCCTCGGCGAAATAGAAGTCCCTGACAACGTGCTATACGGCGCTTTTACGACGCGCGCTTCCCGCAACTTCAGGATAAGCGGTATCAGGGCAAAGCACGAATTCATCAAATCGATTGCGCTCATCAAAAAAACAGCAGCTCTTGCCAATATGAAGCTCGGTGTGCTAGATAAGAAAATAGGAGTTGCAATAGTAAAAGCTGCTGACGAAGTCATCGATGGAAAATACAGCGACCAGTTCATCCTCGATGTGTTCCAGGCTGGCGCAGGCACTCCTTTCAACATGAACACCAATGAGGTCATTGCGAACGCCGCGATCAAAAAACTGGGGGGTAAGCCAGGGGATTACCATCTCGTCCACCCAAACAACCATGTCAACATGGCGCAGTCCTCCAACGACGTCATCCCCACGTCTATCAGGCTAAGCGTCCTTTTAACGCTTCCCGACCTCATCAAAGAACTTGATGAATTAACAGGCGCATTTCAAGAAAAAGCCAGGGAATACGACAGCGTGATCAAGGTGGGTAGGACTCATCTTGAGGATGCAGTGCCTGTGAGATACGGACAGGTATTTGAAGGATACGGTGCCGCGCTTTCAAAATGCATTGATAGAATTAAATATGCAGAAAAAAGCATGCTTGAACTTGGCATCGGCGGGACAGCCATAGGGACTGGCATCAATACCCATCCGGATTTCAAAAAGACGATAATCTCGGAATTGAACAGGTTGACAGGTCTTGAATTCTATCAGGGCAACAGCATAATGATGTCATGGAGCATGGCAGGGTTCGTGGATATGTCAAATACGTTACGGATTTTGGCAACTGAGCTTAACAAGATATCAAATGACCTGCGCCTTCTCAATTCTGGACCAAAAACAGGGATAGCGGAAATCATCCTGCCTGAAGTTGAGCCGGGCTCATCCATCATGCCCGGGAAGATCAATCCCTCAATTGCGGAAGCTGTGAACATGGTGTGCTTCCAGGTCATCGGGAATGACCATGCTGTTTCCCTGGCGGCTGAGGCAGGTCAGTTGGAACTTAATGTGATGACGCCGCTTATCGCTTATGACCTTTTATGGAGTATCGAGCTTCTTACGAATACAGTCAGGATGTTCAGAGTGGACTGCATTGAAGGCATGGTCATAGATGAGAAAAGATGCTCCGAACTCCTTGAGAATAGCCACGCACTGGCTACGGTTCTTAATCCATATATCGGTTATGAGAATGTTGCCATGCTTGTGAAGACTGCCCTGGTTGAGAATAAATCCCTGAAGCAGGTGCTTATCGAGAAGGATGTGATCCCTGAGAAATATCTGAACGAGATACTTGACGCAAGGAAGATGACAGAGCCGGGAGTGATCGATAAGAGGGTAATTGAGGAGATTCGAAGGCTTTCGAATATCTCTTGAAAAACCACTGCAAGAAAATATTATCATTTTTTTTTATCTGAGACCGCTCAAGGGAGCGATAGTAGCCTGCTCTTTTTTCATAAGGAATGTTGAGCATGGGATATCCATGTTTGTATAAAACGAAGTTCATCAGCATTCTGCTTATTCTCCCGTTCCCATCATCGAAAGGATGAATGGTTACAAGTTTCAGGTGAGCCAGCGCCGCCAATTCAACTGGATGCAGCTTGTTTTTATTTTTATCGTACCATTTGAAGAAATCCATGAGCCGAGGATAAACCTCAGCAGGAAAAGGCAGCGTGAACTTGCTTCCTGATATCATTACCTGATGCTGTCTGAGCTTTCCAGCTATGTCTTTTTTCGTATTTTCAAATAGTTTTTTGTGAATATAAAGAACAATATTCAGGGATAAGTCCTTTCGATGATCCAGCAACTCATAAAATGCGCTCCTGTGCGCTTCTGCCTCCTTTACGTCATGTATAGGTTTTGCATTTGGAGTGATGCCTTTTTCAAGAAGGAGAGAAGTATCCCTTAACGTCAGAGTTGAGCCCTCTATCCTGTTCGTATCATAGGTGAATTTAATAATGAAGGTCTCTAATTCCTTTTTTCTTGAAGATGGAGGGGTTATTTCTTTTTCTGCTGAATAGTTCGTTTTGATTTTATCGAATTGGTCAAAATATTTTTCTTTGTATATCTCTAAAATGAACTGCTCTTTGAGTGATTCGATGTTCCCAGGCAGCTTTTTCCCAAGGTATTTCCCTTTTTTTTCCACGGTTCCATTTTCGCGAAAGCTGTGCTCAAGGTAATAGTATGTTTGTTTTCCGATAATCTTTTTTCTGATCGCTGGCATGATTGTATATTATCCCTACTAATTTATAAGTTTTGGTATTTCTAATAATATGTAGGGGTAAGAAAAAAGGATTTCACTTAATCACATCCACAAGCGCCACCCTCTCCAGCACAAGGTCAGGGATCTTCTCCTCTCCCGCAGCTTCAAGCTCTTCATTCGTGATACCGAATGCCTTCATGAGCGCCTCTTTCTTTGATTCCCTGTATGCAAGCACTGGCTCTGGTCTTATTTCATCAAATCCCGAAAGCTCTGAATCTCCCACTGCCACGATCACGATATTGTTCTCTCCCTTATGTATCCCCAATTTCACAGCCCTGTTTATCTGGCGCGTGCCTGCGGCATACAGCATTATTTCCTTGGAGAGGTCGTTCGCGATGTTCGTTCCAGTCTTGAAGGAATTTATTGCCTTTTTGACAGCGAACCTGATGTGCTCCTCCCCTGCGATCTTATCAGCATCCAGTGCCTGCAGGGTCAGGTTCTTCTCTTTGCTGATCTTATTGAGCTTATGCAGGAACTCTTCCACATTATCTATGGATACCACGCCTTCAAGGATATGTATCATCAGTCTTTAAACGATGTTTTTCATGAAAAAGATAGCGATGAGCCGAACTTCACAACAGGACATGACCCCGCACATTTCCCGCATCGTGTGCATTTACCGCTGATGCGCGCAGTTCCGTTCACAGTTATTGCCCTCGCCGCGCATTGCCCAACGCATACGCCACATCCCGTGCATGCGAGAGCCCGGAGGATGGTCTTTTCTGCAAGTCCTATCAATTCCCTTGCTTCGTCCTCGTTTCCCCCTCTTGCTACGACTGTACCACTTGCATACACATGCAGATTGTTCTCTCCTGTCTGCACAATGATCACGCCGTCTATAGAATTTGTTTCTCCGATCATCCCGAGCATTCCTGACTCTGATATCTGTGAAAGGTTAAGCGGTGCGCCAAAACTGCCCTCTGCAGTCATCCCTCCTGCCCTGCAGGGGCGGTAACCCAGTGTCATGGTGAAATGGATAGGTTTCTTGCTGCTTTTTGGAACAATGTTTATGCCTTTTTTTTCTGCTATCATCTTTATGGACTTTGGAAGCACCTGCCAGCGCCAGAAGCCATAGGTAACCCATTCTTCAGGCAGTCCGCTGAGGGATGCATAGTCCAGAAGGTATTTTTCAAGCTTTTCGCCAAGTTCTGGATGAATCTGTGAAAGGCGTGTAAAATCAGCCATACTCGCAGATGGACACAGCCAGCAGCCTATCCTGTCAAAACCTTCCTCATAAAGGGGATTGTATTTTGCTTTTTTCCAGAAAAGGTACAGCCAGACATGAAGGGCTGTCCAGTTCTGGATCGGTGTGGCTCCGATCTGGTTTCCCACCCATGGATTCTTCCAGATGTGGTCGCTGTTGGCTCTTACTTCACTCTCGTATTTTCGCTGCCCGATAAAAGTCAGGCAGCCGTTATCGTAATTGTTCTCGATGAGCTGGGTTATCGCGCCAAGCTTGCATACTTTGCAGCACCATCTTGCCTCGACCGTAGGAGGCCCAAAATTGTCAATGGAATTCCAGAAAGCTTCACCTGAGGAGTGGATCTTCAGGGTATGACAAAGCTCTTTTGCAGTCTCTTTCACATTGTCCACGGTCTCGCCAAACTCCAGACCTGTATCAGCAAAAAGTATGTCAAAATCACTGGTGGTGTCACGTACCAGCAGCAGGGTCACAAGGCTGTCCTTTCCCCCTGAGTATGAGACCGTGACCGGTTTTCCTGTGGTCTCTGACACATTTTTTATGAACCTATGGGCTTTTTCCTCAAATTTCTTCAAGATGGGCATATTTGCAGCCACTGCATGATCCCATGTTTTTTCTCCTGTCAGCGGTTGCACTGACGGTTCTGGTTTGCCGTTCCATCGCGTTTTTACAGCCATGCCCTTCTCATGCGTAAGCATACGCTGTGCATTCATGCGCGCCCTTCCTGTGGCGATGACCTCATTCTGCGGCGTTAGCACGATCACCTCATCGTCCTCGACTATGCTCGCCTCTGCATCATTCACTCCAGGCGCTAGCACCGAAGCGCCTTTAATGATAAAATCAACAGCGCCTTTATCAACGACAAGCCATTTCTTCCCGCCTGCAAGCCGGCGCGCCCCCTCAAGCCTGGGGATAAACACCCATTCCATCCTTTCAAGCTCAAAACGCAGAGAGCCCATAATTGCGCCATCGAATATCACCTCGTCCATCCTGTCCTCATAGGGAGCTTTGTTTAGAACCACGAGCCTTCCTTCTGGAACAAGTCTGATGCCGAACTGTTTTTCAGTTGTCCTGTTTATCAGGTCGATATCGTATGGAAATGCAGGTCTAACATCACCGGGCGGAGTTATGTCAATCTTTTTTGTGGCTGATCCGCAGGCGCAGGTCTTACCCAGTATTGGAAGGTTGCACGAGGGGCACCAGTATAGCAATAACTCGCCAAGGTAATGGGTCATGGGCACTGAGTTATCACAGGGAGTATTTATATGTGGTTTTTTATGCGGCTTGTATTACGTTGTAATACAAAGTATTTTTTATAGATGAATCGTATTATTCAGGTGAAACGATTAATCTCGATTTTCATACCATCCCACATTATGGGGAAAACCCGCCGCTCGATAATCATTGGAGTGGATCGCGAAACAAAGCCCTGAAAAGTGCATACACGTTTATCGCCCAGGATGCAGAATCAAGAATGACCAGTTATATAAATGCAGATATAAAAAAAGGAGAGGAATCAGATGAGATCTTGCATTTTGTCGAGTATTGGATCTCAATAAAGGGGATTATCAAAGAGACTCTGGTATTCGATTCACGTTTGACGAATTACGGAGTTTTGGAGAAATTTGGTATTGACCCGATAATCTACTGATGTTTTAAATACTTTTGATCCCATATACCATTATGTGATCAATATGGGAATTCGTGGACCGAAATCAAAATTCAGTGATATTGCCTGTCCAAATACCTCGTGTCGAGACTT
>JBGOYM010000029.1:0-12791 GCA_041479675.1 Candidatus Methanoperedens sp. | reverse complement strand
TAGTAAAACATGATGCTATTATCTTGGGTTCTATAGCTAAAGGTTGCCTTGTTTTCTGGAGTGCCCTTCCAAGGGGTTCGTGCATCCCCTACCCTTGAAGGGTAGGGTATTGCTCACCCCTTGACCCCGTTTGAATAACCGATCATTTTGCTTTTCTCTCATCAAATTAATAGATATTTCGTGGAGTCTATCTTTGGTATTTACTACACCTATAATTATATTTGTATCCAGAGAGAAATTCATTTAAGCAGGCAGGGTATCAAAAACTACATTATACTTCTCCAAAATTGGTTCTTCGTTAATATCTAAGAAACTTAACTCAGATATAAAATTTTGAAGGTCATCGAGAGTAATCTTGCCTCTACGAAAAGCTTCCAATTTCAATAGTGTAAAGACAATCATAGATAATAATCCTGCATCTGGTTTTTTTCTTCTCAAAGCTTTTAAATATCGCTCTATTAATTTTTGAGTTAAGTATACTATCTGGTCTAAAATTAAAAGTTGATTGATATCCTCTTTTTTTTCCCATATTTTTGAGTTAATTTGATTTCTTATTGAAAACATCCTCCCATTAAGTTTATCCAAGGATATTCTTATAATTTCATATTGCTGTTGCCCATTCAAGCCTTTTGTCAACTGCTCTAAATGTTTAAAGGTCTCACTAAATTCATCTAATCCAGACAATTTAGTTTCTAATTTATTTGCAAACTCCTCATCATAAGCATCCATAGAGACTATATCAGTCAAAGCATCCAACAATTTCTCTCGCATCTCAAAATCCCAATGTGAGATTTTATCCAATTCCCGCTGAACCACGGCGGCCCTATGCATATACCTCAGATAGTCAACACCACCTACTATGGGTCGCATAACCATTGTTATGCTATCAAATAAATCAGAATAAAAAGAGCCTAGAATAGAATTGATTGATTTGTATTGACTAATATTAGAATAATATTCCATAGTATGTGTATTTTTAGTTTTATTAGTATAAAGTTTTTCTCTTTTAATTTGCCACCTATTTTTAAGGAAACACATATGTATTAAAGATAATGTGAATTAAATAATTACAACTCTGTGCCCTCTGTGGTCGATTATCCATCTTAACTTAGACTGCCGACTTCTCTGAATTTATATTCAACTGGTTGATAACCCTGGATCAATAACCGCAAAGTCACATTAGTATTATTGATGAAATGCACTCTCTCATTCACAAAGCTATAGGAGCTGCCTTCGCTTTCAAAGAGGTGTGTTTTTTCTTCGAGAATCAGTTCGCCGCTAACGATCTGAGCAGTAATCGACACAGGAGCATTCCGCTGGTTAAATATTTGCACCTGCAATGAACGAAGCTCATATTTTTCCTTTTCCCAGTACGCAGGTTTTAACATTCGTGCATCCACATAGAAAGTGCCCTGCGGCAGTTCTCTGGGTGCTGTCACTGGTATTGTAGTGGTGGGAATTGTTACCTGGGCTTCTACGATGATAGTGCCATTCAGGTTTTTATTTTGCTCGAGGTAGAACGAATAAATTCCAGGTTTCTTGAATATATATCGATATTGCTGGTGATATGCCAATAACCGGGCATCAAAAAGTCCATCATTACTGACAAGGGTAACCGTATCGGCATTATAATTATCCCACACGATCTCATCTCCCGCGTTGATTGTTACAATATCGGGAACAAAACCTCTTCTGCTATCCAATTCTATAAGTGTCTTGTTACCTGTAGGTGTAGCCTCAGGAAATGGGGTTACCGTTACAAGTGGTGCGGCTGTTACTGTTGGTGTTGTGCCTGGCGTACCTTCCTGTTTCCCCATACACCCCGAAAAGAGAACTGCCAGCCAGATGGCTGTTATAAATATAATAGATTTATATTGTACCATATCATCGCAATAGTTTTAACCACCTGTTTTAAGATAAAGTTATCTATTTTATTTTCGGTTATCTTTTCCCAAAATGCAGGATGATAAAAAAGGAAAAAAAGAACCCAAAGGATCCTGACTTTGACATGAAATCAGAGACTTCTTAATTTCTTCTGGGTAAATGAATCCAGGTAAGGATAATCGACCACAGAGCACACAGAGAGCACAGAGCGTTGCCACTTTTCTCTGTGTCCTCTGTGCTCTCTGTGGTTTTTCAAACCAGAAAATAATAAAAAGTCTCTGAAATCAGGTTGCAATGTCTTTTGAGATTTATCTAAACCGCAGGAGGAATGTTTTTTCTTCGAGAGAATTTTGAAGTTTCTTATTCTTCATTTTCATCCATAGTCTCTTCTTCGCCCTCTTTTTCGTATATCCTAGCCAATATAAAACTAATAATAAATAAAAATATTATTACATAAAATATCATTGTCGTTACGACCCATGCGAACTTTTCCCAGAACATAACCGGCTTTAAGAACCACCAGAGTACCGCACCAGGTATAGCAGGTATGACAATAAAAAATAACACTCTGAATATCAAAGAAATTAACCTGATTATACTGACCATATCATCACAAAAGTTTTAACCACCTGTTTTAAGATAAAGTTATCGATTTTATTTGAAAATATCTTTTTGGCTTAGAATCTCGTCCATATGCATCGTATCTAATCCGATTTTTTTACATTTGCCCCACAGTGGATGGTCATCCGTAAGCACTAATGCATTAGTTTCCTTTGCAGCCAAAATGATTGATGTGTCGGTAAATCCGAACTTAATTACTTCTTGGGATGCAAGAATATTCGTCTTTGTTATATATTTTTCATCAATTTTCTCAAGTGTGGTTCTATTTCCTTCTATAAATTCGGAGAACTTATTTTTTAACCCCTCTGCAAAATTTGATACTTCAGATAAAACTTGAGGGGTTACAATAATTTTTCTTTTAGCGATGAATTGAAAGACTAAATCGTAATCTTCGGAATCGTATTTTGAAGAAAGCCGTTTGAAATCTTCAATAGCATTTTTATCATATAAACCCATTAAAACCAACAGCAGCGGACTGGTATCGGTGATAATAGGTTTTGTCTTATCACTCAATTTCTTCGACATATTCTATGTCCCCGGTCTCATCATCTACTCCCACCTTATAAGATATAGGTTCTTCTTCGAAAACATTTTGGACATCGCATGTAATTATCCACATATCATCTTCCTCATCAAATTTAGCATCTCTAACGTCAAATATGAATTTGATTTTTTTAATACTGTCAAAATAGTCTCTTACTACCTTTGTTGCTTCTCTTGCATCCATTACAATCACCAGCTATGTTAAAATATCCATCTCTTAACTTAATTACACGAGTTATTAACTCTTTTGTTAGTACCACCGAAGAACGGCGCTTCCACGGGGGTCTGGGGTGGTAACCCCAGCGCAAGAAGATATAGAGGATGAAGGAACAAATTTGATAAATATTTCGATATAAGTTTATTTCATGGGCTCGACTTTATGGAGGCTCTGGATGTCCTGTATATGGCATACGTCGCATGTGTAGCCTCTTGTTACGTGTATTGTTATCAGGTTTCCGAAGCTGGGCTGCAGGGGGTCAGGATAGCCGTGGCAGGTATCGCATATGGAAGAATGGTCAGGCAGCTTTTCCGGGATCGTCTGACTGCTGCCGTGACAGGTGGTGCATGTGAGATTGGCTGTTGTATCTTTTATGTGCAGGCTGTGAAGTTCTGTTCCGTGACAGGCTCCGCAGTAGTCGCCGCCTTTTATGTGCTTTGTCAGGTTTCCCGGCTGTATATGGCAGAGTTTGCAGTCTATTTTTTGACCAGGTATCTCTTCGAATATTGGTATATGGATTTCTTCTTTTGCAGTTATATTTTGGAGCTTAAAGACATCTGTTGTCCCTGCGAAATAGACAATACTCGCAGCGAGGAATATGCCTGTCAGCGCCATTGTTATCAAGTAACTTTTATCGTTCATTGCTCATTTCAATGCCGGTTTGTGCCATGCTATCCCCCCACTATCTTTAAATTAGCTCCCTGTATCTCGTATTCAAACCATGGGGTGGGTTTTGGAGAGAGACCGACCGCTCGAATGAAATGTTTATCATTTTCGGTCTTTATCTCTATCATGCCATCAAATAGCTGCTTCATGGTTGAAATTGCCTGTTCATCGTGCATGCCGCTCTCTATTACGTATATCCCAAAAGCGCCTGCGGATTTAATGCGCCCTGTAAAGACATGAAGAAATTTGAAAAGGTTATGGATGTTAGAGTACATCAATATCGTGGAAAGCGAATTAATATGAAGCTGGATCTTGCTGATATTCTTTTTCATGAAGAATTCTTCAAAAAACTCACTGATCTTTACCCCTATTCCAGTCAAATCCATCGGACTGCTGGCTATTTTGACATTTTCACTCTCTACCACCTCATAGCCAGGCGTTTTTGTGACACAGTCAACTATCCCGATTCTCGATACAGGAAGTGCCAATTTGTTATCTTTATACCACTCCAGAATATGTGTTGCTGATTCGCGCGTGGTTACCATTATTACTGCATTTTCATTTTTTGCAGCCCCGTTGTACATTATTTGGTAAAGGATAGCTTCCTTTCCGCTCATGGGCGGGCCTATTAGCATTATATTCGAGCCCTTTTTGATGCCCATCGTTGCATTATCCAGTTCCTTTATACCAAGAGTATAGTCACTCATCGTCTTATTACAGCCAACTGAACTCTTCTCTCACTTCACGTACAGCACGCCCTTTCCACCTACAATGACATCGCCCGTATATTTCTTATAGGTGACTCCGTCCACAGCCTCGGTGCCTTCGAGTTTGAACACAGGCATCATCTCAGCCACGGTACCGTTGACTATTATCGTGCCCTTTGCCATCTCGCTTCCAGGTCTGCTTGTCTTGCCCTCAATAACTATCTTACCTCCATTATTGCTTATTCCCGCAAGTATCCCTGCATTGCCTTTCACGATGATCTCGCCGCCGCACATGTGCTCGCCCAGAAAGTCAAGCGCGTTGCCCATAACTGTTATCTTCCCACCGCGCATCCCGCAGGTCTCTCCGCGGTATCCGGCGCCAAGGTAATAGCGTGCATCTCCTTCGATGATAAGCTCTCCGCCCTTCATCTCCCTGCCTGCCCATGAGTCAGCGTTGCCGGACAGCGTGATCTTGCCACCGCTCATCTTTGCCCCAAGGTGCATGTCAACGTTGCCTTTTATCATTAATAGACCCGCAGTCATACCTTCTCCTATTCTCTTCACTCGCGAGAAGTTGCCTTCCATGACTATTTTCGTGTCCGCAGCTGCGCCTGTGCCTTCCACCTTTATAGAGAAAAGCTCACCCAGCGTGGTCTTCTGGTTCCCCAGATATGCTTCCAGGGACTGAATATCCTTTTCAGACTTTCCCGCGAATTTATCGGGTGAAATGTTCTCAGCTTCTACTGATATTTTAATATCATTTTTTGGTTTAATGGTCACTGTCTGCATGTTATCTCACCTCCGCAGGGATAACTCCAGCCTTTACTACTCTGGGATGCGTGACGTATTCATCCTGCACCATGTAGTTCGCAAGACCGATGGAGTAATAGTTCTTGAATTTGTTCTTTATATCCTTCATCATAACTTCAGTGTGCTCCTCAGGCACTGACGCATCCACCCAGAACGTCCTGCCCATTGGCGTGGCTGTTATCTGTCCGTCCTTCACTACGATTTCACCGCCTTTGATGGTGTAGGCTGCGGATTGGAACGCGCTCTTGATCTTCGCATGTTCTGCCGAGGGGTCTATCTGGTCGGGTTTGATGTCGTATATTGCGACATCTCCATCAGCTCCAACCCCAAGATGCCCTTTGGTATCAAGCAGCCCGAGAACCTTTGCCGAGCCGGCTCGGGTCATTATCGCTATGTCGCTAAAGTCAAGCTCGCGGTCAATTCCAGGGATCTTTGTCCTCTTATTGACAGCCTCATGCAGCGTCTTGATCTCTTCCTGCCGCTTCTTATTGCTCATAAGGAGCGCTATGACCTCAGGATAGTTCACGAACGGACCGCCGTTGGGGTGGTCTGTGGTCAACAATACCTTGTACGGGTTTTTGGTGAGAAGTGCAAGTTCAAGTCCTATCGCCCACATGATGGCATGGACTGAGATCTGCTTGACGTAAAATATTGGCACAACACCTGATGCATCTTCACACTCCACATCGCCGTTGCCCCATTTTGCATGCAGCAGTTTCGCATTGGCATACTGGACAGGACCGTCAGCAGTCATGGTGGTGGCGCTCCCCCAGATCAGTTGACCCATGTCTATGGTAACGTTCTCGTTGCTGTTAAGGAAATTGGCGACTTCGTCTGCTTTTGATTCAAAGTCTCCCCAGTTGGTGCCGCCCCATGCGTTGAAGGTGACATGCGTCACGTGCAGCACCTGCCTGTCCTTGCTTGCCTTGACCTGGTTGGCAAGCTCCATGCTCGCAAGAGTGGTCTTGATATTACCAGGTTTCCCGAGATTGTTGCAATGCAGATGCACTGAATGCGGTAAACCGAGCATCTCATTGACCTTCATTAGAGATACTATAATATCTCTCGGCGTGACCTCGAAATTCGGAACAACATCGTCAAGACCTGATACGTTCTTGCCGTATCCCCACATCTCGCCCCCGCCGGGGTTAACAACCTTGACGCCGAATCCCCTTGAGGCGAGCAGACCCCATGCCACGTACGCTGCCAGTTTGTCCATGTCCTTCTCGCGCACGAAATCCATCGTGGGCCAGTTGCTACCGAACAGCGTTAGAGCGCCTTTGTCTATTATGGGGATTTCCTCAAGTTCTTCATGGGTATGGCGCGCTTTCATTATCGCCTGTGCAGCTTCGAATACCGTGGTATATCCCATCTGAGCATAGCGGTATCCCATAGCATATACATTAGGTACTGTGTATCCCGTGCACGGTCTTGTGAGCTTTGTCCTTGGCTTTATCCCGGATCTCGTATCCTCGGGGCGCATGATCCTTCCCACGTTCACTTTTGCACCTGCTATGTGGGAATGGGCATCCACACCTCCTGGCATGACAAGCCTGCCGCCTGCATCTATTACTGATGCCTTAGTGCTCACCTTATCGACTATCTTGCCATCTTTTATCGAAATATCGGTCTTATCACCGGCAATACCATTCTTCGGGTCAAATACAGCGCCGTTCTTTATGAGTAGTTCCATTTTAATCACCCCTTATCTTTCTCACACGTTCAGTGATCTTTTCAAGGATTTCAATATCCGTGGGATGTTCAGGTTCGACCAGCTTCCTGTACCTCAGCGAAACGCCGTCCATCCTGTACGCCGTGCCCTCCACCTCTACGCCGCATATGGCAACGGGTATCACCACGTTCGCCACCTCTGTCGTGGGGTTCCAGTACGGGTCAATTTGCACAACCGGTATCCTGGCAAGATGGCGCACTGAATCAGCCGGGAAATGCGCACCCGCATCGCCCGCAATAATCATCGCAGCATCTGTCTCTTTCCGTGTCAATACGTCATTCGCCGCGGTCTCACCTGGATTATAATAAGGCGCTCCGCGCGCGAAATCAACTGCGGTCGCAAAACCTGTCTCCCATGCGCACACCTGCCCGAATCCTGTCACATTGTAGTGCCCGCGCATCGGAGTGATGACGAATTTTGTAAATGAGTTCAATTCCGTTGTGAGGGAGATGGCATTATCAATATTCTTGTATCTTGACATGCTCTGGGTAAGCCCCATACCAAAGAAAATCGCGCCGAATTTTGCGGCTTTTAGCGTATCAACAAGCTTCACAAGCTGCTCTTTCGTGACGCCGCCCACTGAATCAGGCACTACCGCAGCCTGTCCGGCAAGTATCGCCCGAAGAGCTGAAATAATAAGGTAATCGCTGCCCTGCTCCACCTGTATGTATTCATCCGCCATTCCGGCTGTTTCGGTCTTTCGAACATCCACGACAATGACCTTACGCCCCTTCCTGCCCTTCTCGTTGAAAAATCCCTTTGCAAACACAGAATACCGCCCCATGTGCCTGGGATGGGCATGCACGGGATTGCTGCCCCAGAACACAACCACGTCCGCCCTGTTCTTTACCTGACCAAGAGTGGCTGACGGCAGACCTTTCTCATGAACCGCAAGAGTGGACGGTCCGTGGCATACAGTGGCTGTATTATCAATTATTGCGCCCACTTCCTCAGCCAGAAGGATGCCTTTTTTATGGACTTCGCAAAAAGCAGAAGCCCAGCCGTACATCAGCGGCCTCTTTGAGTCTGCAAGTATTTTTGCTGCGGCTTCTATTGCCTCATCGTATGATACCTCCTTGAAGTCGCCTTTTTTATCTGTGCGCATCATCGGGGCTTTTATCCTGTGGTGCCCCATGATCTTTGCAGCGCCGATCTTGCATGCGTGCTTCACTTCGGTTATCTTATTATTCTCTACCGCGACCGTGATGTCATCGCACATGCAGCCGCAGAACGGGCACAAAGCATCGGTTATTACTGTCATTACTTATACCTCGCTATCAGTTCTTTCATTAAAAGTACCTTCTCACTCGTGGCATCTATCCGTGCCGGGATTCCCTTAAAACCAGGCATTCCACACCCTTTAGTGTCCGGGTCGACCACTGCGTTCGCCCACGGTCCCATGGGTATGAATGCCAGACCATCCGGATTGCCGTTGTTTTCCTTCAATTTCACAACGACCTCACCGTGTGCGGTCTTTACTTTTATGTTACTCCCGGGTTCGCCCAATTGCCCCGCATCCTTTGAATTCAATTCACAGTATGCTGTTGCTTCCTGATAATCAGAAGAGGTCTTATTTTCAATAGTTACTCCCTGATTAATTGTTCTTCCAGTTATCAAATTTACTTTCAATGTCATCTCGTCCCTCTTTTTTATTGATAGGTCGTAAATTTACGTACATGTTTAAAAAGTATGTGATTTTGTTCGCGATGTATTTACAAAACTACCTGAAGAAAAAAAAATCAAAACCTGGCATCTGCCGTCTGCTGTACCGGCATGGAATATGCTTCAGGTTCTAACGTCAGGTCTATTTCTGGAAGAATATCCACGTAATTTATCAGTTCCTGGAATATTTCATGCCTTGGACTTACGATAATGACGTGAGCCGGCGGGTGGATCTTCCTGAGCCTCCCGATCGCTGCGCTCGCTTCATCCGAGAGTGGTACGATGGACGCGGCTTCGCAACAGGTTCTCAATGGGCTTTTCATAACATGGATAAGAATATTATCCGCAAAAGCCGGTTCCAATCTTCTTGCTTTATCCGCAAAAGTAAGACGTGCATACCTTACAAGGTCACAAAGAGCAATCTTAACCTTTGACATGTCATCAGCCCTCACCACTGCCAATGAATTAACATTTTCAACCTGTTTTTTAAATAAGACCATTTTTCTAACCTGATTATCTATCTCGTAGCATTGATATAAACAATAGTATCACTATAGTACT
Organism: Candidatus Methanoperedens sp.; assembly: GCA_041479675.1. Taxonomy (GTDB): domain Archaea; phylum Halobacteriota; class Methanosarcinia; order Methanosarcinales; family Methanoperedenaceae; genus Methanoperedens. The sequence continues at coordinate 3,388 of JBGOYM010000029.1, read as the reverse complement.
ACTAAGATACTACATATATACCAGTAAAACTCCCCGGGGTTGATCAGAAAACAATCGCACGGTTTATATCATATCTGGAATGTATGATCGCCAATGAAAAGGGACTATCTATCATATTTCCCAAAAAGCTCATTCTACGCCAACCAGCTTGAAGCTATGGATGCGATTCATTCGGCTCTGATAAAAAAACAGGTAGTCCTGTTCGAAGGAGCCTGCGGGACAGGAAAAACCCTGAGTGCCCTTGCCCCTGCTCTCCATATTGCAAAAATTGAGAAAAAAACCGTTGTCATAGCCACAAACGTTCACCAGCAGATGGCGCAGTTCATAGAAGAGGCAAGAGAGATACAAAAAAAGAACAATATTAAAGTCATCGTCCTGAAAGGCAAGATGCTGATGTGCCCCAAACCGAATATGGATTATGACACCTGCAGCCTGTTGCGGGATAATACATATAAATTACTGGAACAGGAAAAAGACCTTACGCACCTCAAGAATGAGATTAAGTCAGTAAAAGACAAACAAAAAAGAGTGAAAGAAACGGGTCTTATAGAACTTCAGAGGGAATTGAGCAGGGAATCTGATAAATATGAAAGACAGCTCTATGACCTGCGAAAAAACTCATGTGACAAACTTCTTTCGCTGCTTAAGAACGATAATGATGATTTCCAAACCTGGCTTTTCACAGGGGTGCGAACGCCAGAGGAGGTTGCAGACTGGGCATTGTCCAATGATTGCTGCGGATATGAACTCCTAAAGAGGTACATGAAAGAAGCAGACCTCTTGATATGCAATTACCATCACTTTCTCGACGAGGATATCCGCACCAATGTGCTGGGATGGATGGACAAGGGTCTTAAGGATATCATAGCGATATTTGACGAGGCTCATAATATTGAATCTGCTGCACGCTCGCACTCCTCCCTCACGCTCTCTGAACTGACAATAAACAGGGCTCTTGATGAAGTTGAAGCGAACAAAGATACCTTGCCCTCGCAGATTATAGAGACCTTCCTGCATGCCCTTCTTGATACTCTTGGCGGAACGTACAATTTAATTCTTGATAAAAAATTCGGTGAACGGGAAAGGATAGGTAAAGATTGGCATGACTTAAGGATCGCAGACCCCGAAGAACGCATGGATATGTTCAGGGCAAAACTCCTTAAGGCTCTTGACAGGGCTGGAATAAAAAAGATCGATGAGACAATTGAACACATTCGAAGTCTTGGAGTATCCATTGATGCTTTCTATGAAAAACAGTTCATAGAAGGAAAAAGCCCGGTAAAAAAAATCTCAAGCAGCCTTGCAGCAGCTCGCTTCCTTTACGATTACATGAAATTCTCAAACGACAGTAGTTATTACCCGATATTGAGCATAAGGCGCCAGAATAACGAGATATACGGGCGGCTTGAACTCTTTTCATGCATCCCGAAAAACGTTACCTCGCCTTTATTTGACAGCGTCCATTCCGCTGTACTGATGTCAGCCACCCTTGCCCCCTTTGAGACCATAAAAACCACCCTGGGCATCGCGCGGGAGACATGCGAATTATCCTATGGTCTTACATTCCCAAAAGAAAAAAGGCTGACAATAAGTGTATCAGTTCCTCCCCTTTTTGCGAAAGACAGGGACAACCCGCAAACAAAAGAGGTCATCACAAAGGTATTGAACGATATCATCGAACAGTCGGACGGGAATGTGTTAATTTTTTTCCCGAGTTTTTATGAAGCCACACAGTACAGGAACAGGATCGATTGCAATGTCCCTGTCTTTCTTGACGAGGTCGGAGTTTCATCCCAGTCGATCAGGAACGAATTCTTTAGCCTTGGAGAAGCAGGAAAGAAAGCCGTGCTCATATCATACATGTGGGGAACGCTCACCGAAGGCGTGGACTATAAGGATGGAAGGGGAAGGACTGTGGTTATCGTGGGAGTAGGTTATCCTGCTCTTAACGACAGGACGCGTGCAGTTGAATCTGCATACGAAGCCCAGTTCGGGCACGGCTGGGAATATGCCATAGAGATCCCCACAATAAGAAGGGTCAGGCAGGCGCTCGGAAGGGTGATACGCTCACCAATGGACTACGGAGTCAGGGTGCTGCTGGACGGTCGCTATACATCCACCTCTTCGAAAAAATTGGGAAAATATTCTGTATTCAATATTTTTCCTGAAGAGGAACGGGCAGAAATAGTCGATGTGGCGCCTGAGCGCGTAAAATATTCGCTTATGAACTTTTTTAATGATATAAGAAAGAATGATCCGAAAGGTAAAAAATAAATATATTAACTATTTATACTACCTTTTCTCCGAAAGCGAATTTCCGCATTACCTTATCCACTTTGATCTTTACCTTGTCCCCGACTTTTGTCCCTGGCACAAATATGACAAAACCCTCAACTTTCGCGATTCCGTCGCCCTGTTTGGCAATTCCTTCTATCGATACATCATAAGTTTCCCCGGCAATTACCGGAGCACTTTTTTCCTGATCTCTCATCACAATTACACATCCTTGATTTTTGATTATAGATGATTCTAATCTGTGGGTATTACATCATCACAATATATAAAAGTTCCTTATATTCTTGCCCCCTGCATACAAATAGGTCGAGAGGGTAACGAAAATCAACAAAAGTTACTCCACTCTCCTCACCACCACGCTTCCGTCCCTCATCCTCACAAGCCTTTCCCTCACTACCCCGAACTTATGATAACTCATCGCCTCCACATGCCCGATTCCCAGATGCTTTATTATCACCTTCGCATCCTCCTGCGACATGGAAATTTCCTCAACAGGCGGCGCAGTTCTTATTTTCTTCTTTGCATAAATGAAACCGTCCTTCAGGTTCGCCCCTGCAAAGCCCTTTGCGTCATTCAAAATCAGAGTTCCTGACTTCATATACGCGCCGGCGAACTCACCTGCCGTGCCCAGAACGACGACAACGCCCCCGTCAAGATGCGCGCCAGCGTTCATCCCTGCGTCGCCCATTATATGAACAACACCTTTGCGCATCAAAAGCCCTGTGCCGTTATAGGCGTCTCCTTCCACCGAAACAAGCGCATCACAGTTGCACCGAGCCGCTATCGTCCCCCGAAGTACGCTGTCGTCCAGAATAAGATGCTTTTTCTGCTCATAGTACTTGTTTTTAATGAGCGTATCTTTTCCCGGCCCATTGCAGAGAATTTCAGTTATAGACCTGAACTTTCGATAACCCGGCTCATCTGAGACGACCTCGACTACGTTCCCCAGAGGCTCTTCCACGTTCCCTTTAACATATATTACTCCGGAGACCATGCCCATTCCCATCTCAGATTCAACGTCGCCGTCGATATAGAGTCTGCCAGTCTTTTCAGCATGTCCAGTCCCCCTGAATTGCTTAAGGTCAACACCCAT
>JBGOYM010000028.1:0-12850 GCA_041479675.1 Candidatus Methanoperedens sp. | reverse complement strand
GTTTGTGGTGTTTTTCTGATAAAATTTCAATATGAGACAAAATTTTATCTTTTGGCATTGATTTTTTTTGTGAATATGTGGATTCCAGATGGTTTTGCGAATGACTTAAGTATTAATGTAACAAAGTCAAGTTAAACAACGAACTAAAACGAACTGGGACGAACTCATATTACCCAGAGTTCGTTTCGAGTTCGTACCAGTTCGTTGTTTTTTTTGATATGTTTGGCGGAAAACTATAATATGGCGATCTCATGCCACAAATACTTCAAATTATATTCACCAACACGAATTGAAACGGTCACATATAAGCAATATCTATTTCATATTCTTCTAATCTTTTTAGTCCTTTTTCTTCGAGTTTTTCAGCTAACTTCTCAGAAACTATATAATTAACTAATGATAGGACAATTTTTACTTCTTATTTTTCATTATTAAGGTGATATAATTGAGTTTTTCCTATCTTATCTCCCTCTAAAAGGATTTTTTCATCTATTAACTTACTGACATAACTATATATTGTAGTCTTTGGTATATCGGTTAACCATATGATATCTGGAATTGATAATTCTTCATCAAAATGGTCTGCAAACACTTCCAATATCTTTACTTGTGGGCAATCTCCAAATATTTTTGATAATACAAACATTGGACTGCGCCCCTTCTTAGCGATTTAAACCAAAACTCTTCATGAAAGCTAAATTTTGGCGCGCTTTAGAGACTTTTTTATATTATAGAAGAAGATGAGGAAATCGGGGGCTATGTGGTTAGCTGTCCGGGTCTGCTATTCATGGGTCGATTCCTTATGCCTGATAAGATCCCAGTGGAGACAAAGAGGAAGCTCGCCGACCTCATAGGGAAGTATTTGCCCGGAAAGGTATCTTAGAAAAGATATTTTTTTTTACAGTTTTAACCCCTCAAGCCGTCGCGCCGCTTCCATCAGTGTTTCCTCCTTCTTCGAGAACGTAAAGCGCAGTTTATGCTTTCCTTCTTCGCTCTTGAAGAAACTGCTTCCGGGGACAGCAGCCACACCTATCTCGCTCACGAGGTACCTTGCAAATGCCATGTCATCCATCCCAATGCCATCAGGGATGTCAGCAAGGATATAATATGCTCCGTCTGGCAGGCTGCACCTGAAACCGGCTTTTTTTAAGGCACCGTAAAGGAGTTTTCTCTTCCAGTCATACATGCTTGCCAGCTCTTTATAATAAGAATCAGGAAAATTCAATGCCGTCACGCAGGCATGCTGGAGCGGCGCAGGCGCTCCCACGGTGAGGAAATCGTGCACCTTACGGATGGCAGAGGTAAGTTCCTTTTGCGCGACCGCATAACCTATGCGCCAGCCAGTGACGCTGTATGTCTTTGAGAACCCGCTGATTGTTATAGTCCTGTCCTTCATTTCATCAAGTGAAGCAATGCTGATGTGTTTTTTTCCATCGTACAGGATATATTCATATATTTCATCTGTCACTGCAATAACATCGTGTTCGGTGCACAGGTCTGCGATCAACTTCAACTCATCCTTTGTGAACACTTTGCCGCATGGATTATTCGGGGTATTAAGTATAAGCGCTCGGGTTCTTTGATTAAAGGCGGATGCAAGGGCATCTTCATCTATGCTGCCGTTATCGTTCAAAGGCACGAACCTGGGTACAGCGCCTGAGACCGCTGCGTCTGGACCATAGTTTTCATAGAACGGCTCAAATACCACGACCTCCTCCCCCTCGTTTATAAGAGCAAGCATGGAAGCCATCATGGCTTCAGTAGAACCGCACGTTACGGTGACCTCGCTATCAGAATCTGCCTCAATATGATTGTATTTGAGGGCTTTTCGGGATATCTCCTCGCGCAGGTCTTTTGCACCCCAGGTTATGGAGTACTGATTAAAATCACCCATGATCGCATCAGCCGCAGCCCGCTTGAGTTCAAGAGGTGCCGGGAAATCAGGGAATCCCTGCGCCAGGTTGATGGCATCATGTTTTATCGATAACCGTGTCATGTCGCGGATTACTGACTCTACGAAATGATCAACTCTTCTGGATAACATAGCGCCATAAAAAGCTCATGGGATATATTTAAACTTCCATTTATTATGATGTGAACCGTTAATTTTATATTCGACTTATTCAATGGGAGTGCAAAAGGTGACCTAAATGGTAGCAAAAGTAAATAATGATGAATGTACCGGCTGTGGAATATGCGTTGATGAATGTCCTGCAACAGCGATAGAACTGAAAAACGAGAAGGCGCACGTTGATGAAAAAGAATGCACTGATTGCGGCACCTGCGTTGATTCATGCCCTAACAGTGCGATATCAATAGAATAAAAAAAATCTGATATTATAATAACATAAGGTCAGTTATGGCAAAAATAAGAGTAGGAGTACTTGGGGCGACAGGTAACGTAGGTCAGAGATTCATAGAGATGTTAAGCAGGCATCCATGGTTCGAGATAACCTCACTTGCTGCTTCTGACAGGAGCGCAGGAAAAAGATATGGTGATGCTGCGAACTGGAGGCTTGAGAGCAAGATTCCTGAAGAAGTAGCAGACCTGACAGTAGCTCCAGTTGATGCTAAAAAAGTCGAAGCAGATATCGTGTTCTCAGCTCTTCCAACTGACCTTGCAAAAACAGTAGAACCGGATTTTGCAAAAGCAGGTTTTGCTGTTGCAAGTAATGCCAGCGCCCTGCGTATGGAGAAAGACATCCCGCTTGTCATACCTGAAGTCAACCCTCTGCATCTCGGACTTATCGACGTGCAGCAGGACAATCGCAAATGGGACGGCTATGTCGTGACAAATCCCAACTGCACAACTATAATGAGTACAGTGACGCTCAAACCTCTCATGAAATTCGGTATCGAGAAAATATACCTTGCTTCGATGCAGGCTATATCCGGCGCAGGATATGACGGTGTGGCTTCCATGGCGATACTTGATAATGTAATCCCGTATATTGAAAAAGAAGAGGAAAAAGTTGAGACAGAAACAAAGAAACTCCTCGGGGAATTCAACGGAAGCGAAATAATTGATGCGCCTTTTGCGGTTAGCGCAAGCTGCAACCGCGTCATGGTAATGGACGGGCACACTGAAGCGCTCTGGGTCGAGATGGCGGATAACCCAACAACCGACGAAGTCAAACAGGCGTTCCTTGATTTTGATCCCGGACTATCAGACCTGCCCACAGAACCAACACCTGTGATAGAAGTGAAGGAAGAAAAAGACCGCCCGCAGCCCCGCATGGACAGGAACATCGGCGGTGGCATGACTATTTCAGTGGGACGCATCCGTCCTGGCATACGTTATATATGCATGGGGCATAATACCATCAGAGGCGCGGCTGGAGCAAGCGTGCTGAATGCCGAGCTTCTGAAAAAGATGGGGAAATTATAACATATCATGAAGACTCACAAATAATAATGGCAAACAATTTCTATGAGCGCCTTGCTAAAACTGAAGGTGGAATTGAAAAAATAAGAAAGTTGAGGGGCACAAAATTATAAAGAGGATGTGAGCCCAAAGCAAACTTAACAAGATTGCTTAAAAGTCTAAAATAAACCCTATTAAAAGCTCAAATACCAAAAAATTTCATATACGAAGCTATGGCTTATTCAAAATCAACAACGAACTCGTACTAACTCTTACTAACTCAGGTCGTCGTGAGTTCGTATGGAGTTATATGTGAGTTCATTGTTAATTTCTCCAATTTATAATTTTCAGACAGGATTTACAGGATGGGAGAAAAATTATCCTGTTTATCCTGTTATCCTGTCGAATCGGCACCTTCGCCTTTAATTTTTTACGAAAATAAGTGCCCGCTTTATCTGATTGTATCTTCCTATTCCCTTAGCTCAGGCGGCAGCATATTCGGTATGCCGTCGTCAATGGGATAATACTCTTTGCACTTTCCGCAGTAGAGTGTTCCTTTCACGATCTCTTTTTCATTCTCGTCCGTGACCTCAAGCACAAGGTCGCCCTTGCACATGGGACAGCACAGGATATCCATAAGATCTCTTTTCATTAAATTACACCTTAATTCCCTTTAATACACTTTTGATATTCAAATTATCGGTTCAACCTCACTTAATGTTTTTGTAATATCGACAAATATAAGCCATTAAACGTCATTTAATTATGTGAGAGAGGAAGGGCGGCTGCCGGCAGCAATGCTGAGGAAAGTCCCCTCACCATCTGGACCGCGGACGCCCGCAAGTGCGTAGGGCGAGAGTCCTGGCTCTGGAACAGAAACGATACCGCTGCGCAGTAATGCGATGAACTTGAAAGAGCGAGATCATGCGTATGTGGATGGAACGGCGAATCCACGCGGGTGCAAGCCGAAACAGGGCAAAAAGGGCAGTCCAGACCTGCCCGAGTACGGCGCATAGCTGAATGCCGCATGGGCGCTTCAGAGGTATTACCTCTTGCGCCAAACATAAAGGGGCTTACTCTCCTCACTCAAACTTTCATACAATGTTCATTCTAAATCAGTAAAAAATAATAAACAAAAAACATTCATTTTAATACCCCTCCACCTCATATATTATCTCATGCCCTTCATCATCGACCCCATCTATGGTCGTGTTGACCTCAGCGAACTTGAGCATATCATTATCAACACCCCCGAGATGGCTCGCCTGCGCCGCATCCAGCAGCTCGGGCTTGCAGACCTTGCCTTCCCGGGCGCGAACCACACACGCTTCGAGCACAGTCTGGGGACGCTGTTCATCGCAGATAAGATAGCAAGAGCGCTTTGTATTTCAGGGGAAGATATCGTTAGAGTAAGGCTCGCGGCGCTTCTTCACGACATCGGTCACAGCGCCTTCTCGCATGTTGTGGAGAGCGTGCTGAAGCGAAACCCGGCATACCAGCCTGTGGTAGAAGGGAAAAAATTCGTGAACCACGAGATGTTCTCAAGGTACATAATATCAAACTCATTCCATACAAAACAGGAAATTGCAGGGCGCGCTGATAATGCTGCGTCTTTTTTTAATTGTATTGCTAAAATGGCAACAGGCGACATCGATGCTCTCCCTGTGCCGTACCTGGCGCAGATAATCTCCAACGACATTGACGCAGACAGGATAGACTTCATGCTTCGCGACTCATACCACACAGGCGTCTCACTCGGGCTTGTGGATGTTGACCAGATAGTGGGAAGCCTGTCTTTGTCAGGAGGCAGGCTGGTGCTGGGCGGAAGCGCCGGATACGAAGAAGACATGGCGGTCACAGCCGCGGAGTCCATGCTTATCGCAAGGGCACACCATTACTCAGCCATAATCCACAATCCCAGGACTCAGGGAGCGCGGGTGATGCTGCTACATGCCCTTGAGAACACCCTTTCCCGCTATGCAGGATCGGGCGGCGATGTGAAATCCGCGGTCTTTTCATTTTTCACGTCATACAACGACGGCGACCTTTTGAACTTCATAGAAGCAAATGGCGATGCGGGCGCAAAAAAACTGATATTGAACATCAGGAATGGCAGCATCTGCAATGCGGTATCCCGCTTCACGCATAAGAAGCTCAACCCGAAGACGCGCATGGCGCTTTCCACCATTGCCAGGAACGGCGTGGCAAAGAAGATGTTCGAGGACGAGCTTGCAAAGCGGTTCGGCAAACAGTACGGTGCGTCAGTGCTCGTTGACCTTGATGTCGCAAGCGGCATCCCGAAGAGCACGCGGGTCAAGATGGAAGACGAAGAAGGGTTTTTCTACGACGAGTCCGCCCTTGCGAACGGTCTTGTGAGAGCCATCTCACGCCAGATATCGCTTTGCGTGTTCTCAAAAACCGAAGACAAATCCACGCTTTCACATGCGTCCCATGATTTCCTGCTGGGAATAGAGAACCTATCACCGTCGCTTTTGCACTTTATCAGGAACGATAATTATCTACCTATCGAAGGTCTTCTTCTCATTTTTTACAGTGCGCACAGGCTGTTCAGCACAGAAGCGGATGGAAGGATTACCATGCCGAGGCTTCGCAATATCGCAAAGATATACTATCTGGTAAGGGAACTCGGGAAGGTAGAGAAGCTGCACAACCTGCTTGATTACAGGTTCCACAACCGCTACGGATTCCCTTACAGCGACAAGCTCTTCGAGGATATCCAGCTTCTTGTGGCAATGGGGATGGTGGATGAAGACCTGCGGTATTTTGAGAAGAATGGCAAGTGGAAGCAGCGGTACGAGTATGTCCTGACAAGCGACGGAGTCGAGTATGCGGGATTGATAGCGCCTGAATACCAGAATGAGTTGACTATCATCGAAGATTACCTGATACTCAACAAACACTCGATCCCCAGGGACATGGTGAGCGTTGCTTCAAGGAGATATAAAAAAGAAATAAGAGCGGCGCGCGGAAAATAGAAAGGTGTGATTTTTTGGATGGATTGATTGTAATTTTATATTACTCTTCCGTCATCACTTCTCTGATAATATCCATAAGCGGCTCTTTCAGCCTGCTCTCCGCGCTTGAAAGGTCGTCCACCAGGATATCAAGAACCAGGTCTAAGCCGCCCGGACTTGATGTCAGGTAATCCCTGACCACAGCGTCAAGGTTATCGCAGCAGTCAACACACAGGTCTACGCCCTCTAATTCAGAATCATTGACAGGCTCAATGGCGGTCCTGCACAGGAAACATTCACTCATATTATCACCTGCGCCCTGAATGATGCTTTCTGCATATCAAGTTTTTGTATGCTAAAGAACAAATAGATTATACGAAAAAGTATTATACTAAAAAGTATAATAATTGCCTTGGAACAGGTCTTGGAATGTTCGTTCCAGAGTTTGCGAACTGGGATGATTTTGTAAGGTATATATTTGAATATTCCAGACAAAAGCACATTGTGGTGGTGTTCGATGAATTCCAGAACTTCAGGTATGTAGATCCTTCTGTATTCTCCATATTTCAGAAACACTGGGACGCTTACAGCGCATCTTCAAGAATGCTCCTTGTGTTTATCGGGTCGTATGTGGGATTAATGAAAAAGATCTTCACAGAGGAAAAAGAACCACTTTATGGAAGGATAACCGCACGAATCGACCTCAAACCTCTAAAATACGAGTTTACGCGAGAAATATGCCGGAAACTTGGAATAATCGATGAAGAGGATATTGTAAAGCTGTATATAACTTTTGGCGGGATACCAAGGTACTATCAGCTCATGGAGGAATACGGACTGTCGGATTATGATAAGACCCTGAAGATGCTGATATTTGATGAGAATGCAGTATTGAGGGATGAGGCGCGGCAGATCCTTGTGGGAGAATTGGGCAGGAACTACACTATATATTTCTCTATTCTTGAGGCTATATCATTTGGAAAGAACACGCTCAAGGAGATTTCCGACTTTACCGGAGTGGAAATGAAAAGCCTCGGGAAGTATCTTGGGGAACTTATCAGGGATTTTGACCTTGTGGAGCGGAGGATACCCGTGATTGGCGGTCAGAAAATGGGACGATATATTTTGAAGGATAACATGATAAAATTCTGGTTCAGGTTCGTGTATCCCAATACTTCCTTCATCGAGATGGGCAGGAATGAATTAGTTTTAAAGAGAGTGAAGGAGGAGATGCCCAATTATATGGGTAAAGCCGTGGAAGATGTGGTAAGGGAGATGATGGCGCAGAAGCTGCCATTTGAGCCCACAAGTATTGGTTCCTGGTGGAACAGGAAAGGTGATGAGATAGACCTTGTGGCGCTTAATGAGAGGACAGGAGAGATCGTTTTTGGAGAGATAAAATGGACTGAGCGCAGTACAGGGAAAGAAGTTGTTGAAGAACTATTCGAGAAGAAAGAGATGGTCGAATGGCGAAAAGAAAGGCGCAGGGAATATTATATGCTCTTTTCGAAAAAAGGGTTTACGAAGGGGGCACAGGAGATGATGAGGGAGATGGGGGTTATGAGGTTCGAGTTGAGGGACATGGGATGTACATTATGAGCCTGCAAAAATCTCTCCCAGATCTTTCAGGTCAAGCAGGATTATTTTCTGTTCAGCCGCATATCTCAGTGCCGATTTCGTGAAGCCAGATTTTGAAATAATCATATAATATTCCTTTCTCCCGTCATTGAAAAATTCAACGAACTTTGCCTTTTCCTGTAATTCCTTCAGGACGAGCAGTCCTGTCTGCGCAGACTGCCATTTACATTCGCAGAAACATATCTCTTTTGTTGCTTCATTCATGGCAATGATGTCTATCTCCCGGTCTTTATGCCACCATCCGCCGATAGTCTTGAACTGAAAAGGTAGAAGTTCCTGTTTATTCATTTCTATAAGTGCTTCCATGCAAATTTTTTCAAATTTTCTTCCGATAAAGGAATTCATGTCTTTTTTTATGGTAGCCACGACCCCGGCAATCTCTCCCCGCTCAATATCAGCCCTGTTCGGATAGACGAACCTGAACCAGAATGAGACTAAGTTATCGCTAAGTCTGTATCTGGCATCCCGAGTCCGCTCTTTATCCGTAGCAGCAGGATAGATCTTTTCAACCATGTGTAATACAGATAGCGTATCGAGATATTTTGATACAAGTGTTTTGTCAAGCTGGGTATAATTGACTACTTTCCCGAATTTCGCATTCCCGAAGCTGATCGATTTCAATATAAGAAAATAGTTCCTGGGCTCCCGTAGCTCTTCTTTTAACAGGAACTCAGGTTCGATATGCAGGAAGCTGCCCTTTTCTATTATTTTTTCGCGTATATTCTCGATGATGGATTTGCCGTCATCGAACTGTTTCAGGTACAGGGGTATCCCGTCCAGGATAGAAAATGCCTCGACTTTTTCTTCCAGACTGTAGCGGGGGTGAAACTTCATGGCATCCCCGAACTTAAGCATTTCTACCATCCACTGCCCTGTCCTTCGCCCGTATAGCGGATTCCTGTAGCCCATCAGGGTTTCCATCATGGATATGGATGAGCCGCAGATGATCAGGAATATGTTCGTGTTTGCAAGTGTCTCGTCCCAGAGCTTCTGGAATATGGAGGGTATGGCGCGATTGGATTCTATCAGGTACTGGAATTCGTCTATTACAAAGACCATCCTTTCTTTTGTCCTTTTTGTGAACTCTGTGAAAAGCTCATAATAATCTCCAATTCCGGCTTTTTCAAAAAGAGGCTCGGAGAGGTAAATCGCCATGCTTCTCTGCATCTGCCTCAGGTTCTCCCTGTCAATCTGCCTGTCAGCAAGGAAATACACTGCGGGTTTGTTTTTTATGAACTGTTTTATGAGCTCGGTTTTGCCCACGCGCCGCCTGCCGTAAAGGAGGATGAATTCGGGGGAGGATGATGAGTATTTTTTATTGAGGAAGTTCAGTTCATCCTTTCTGTTTATGAATTGTTGAAACACGATTATTATAATGTAGATTCAACTATTTAAGGGTTGGGAAAACGGGAGACCGTTTCAATTCGTGTTGGTAATTGCCCTAATGTGCAACACTTCTTACTTGATTGTCTAAAAACAACCCGAAATAATTTAATACGGGGTTATGGTAAATTGCAGTTACGTTTTGGTGAATCTATGATAGGAAAGATTTAAGTTTCCTTTAACTAAGTCTAAAGTATGTCTGCTTCTAAAGAGGCGAAACTGACGAAATGGATAGGAAGAAGCCCACTAATTAATCGTTCACCTGAATCGCCTTTGGTTATGAAAGAATTAATTTTAAATTTTAATCTTGCCCACAAACGTAAAACGTTTAGAGAAGAATATACCAAGAATTTTCCATCCGAAGAGCCCCCAATATCAGCAGAATTTGACCTTATCTATATCCTCAATTTTTTTCATTCATGCAAAAATAAAAAAATTACTATAGATTATGTTAATCCTGCTGCCATCGAAATAAAATATTTTAGAAAGGAAAAAAAAGGAATTAATTGGCCTTATTATGCTGGGCTTGATCAAATTTTAGCATATTTAAAATTTGGTTTCTATAGAACTGAATTATGGCATTTTTTTGACTATAGCATTCCAAAAAAAACAGCTTTTAAGTACATCAGCAATCTAAGAGACTTATTAAATAAAACTCAACATCCACGTCCAATATATTATGCTTATTATCTCTGTGAAGATGGGGAGGAAAAAAAAGAATTTGATAAAAAGAAGTTAGTATATGAATATGAAAGTAGTCCCAATGTGGACAATCCATATAAAAATGATAAAAGATCTGATTTTATAAATAAATTTATACTGCAAGAAATAGAAAAAAAGTATGGTGAATTATTTAAATCCACTGTAGATCCCAAGTACCCATATACTCAACATGGTTAAGTGCTACCGTAATATCTGGGCTAACCAGTCTCCATATCTGCTGTTGCGATCTTTTCAGTGTTGCTCCTTCAGGAAAGCGGAAGTAATCTTTATAGTCTTTTTGTTTGTATGACTTTTTGAGCTGGCCAGCTATTATTCGCGATGAATTCATTGAGACTTCCTGATAGATTGTATCGAAACCAAAATAGTTCCTTGTATCTGGATCAAAACGCTGGACTTCAACACCTGTAAAGTAATTGACTTCGGTATCGTTAGTATCTGCTGCAGTTATCCCAAAAGCATATGCTTCCAACCTGTCTACATCAACGGGGACATCCTGGAAACCCTTGTAGGTTGCTCGCTGATAATTATTAGGAACAGTAAACGTAACAATCGTTCCTACTTTTCCTGCAACGAGTGCTGCCGTTGCTACAAGGTTTGTGTTACGGTGTGAAACTTGCTGCAAAATACTTGACTCCTGTAAGTTATTATACTTGACCTTGACTGATATACCTCTGTTTCCCTCATGCTGGGAATTGATTTAAAGATTGGGGTAATCAAGGTATCACGGCCATTCATGCGAATATGCACGCTAAGGTCTATTATCACTTCAAATAATAGATAATAGAATCATAAGAATTAAATACGATTTTGCTCGAAATGACAGATTTTTCATATAATGGGGAATATTATTATTAGACAACATAATACGACACAATCCTAAAATTAGTGATTTCTTTAATTATAGACTCTGGATTCCCCTCTCCTTTGTTTTGGAAAGTTATATTTTTTGTAAGAATCTATTAAATTATTACATATATCAATTTTTCCCACCGTTCCCACTATTATGCGATTTCCTACATATTCTTCGAAGAACGAACGCTGCCCATCTTTGTTTGGGGGTTTCAGTCTTATTACCGGATAGCCGTTTTCACAAAGCCAAAATTCATTGGGATTTTTCTCTTCAATGCTTCTATTCCCATCTTTAAATGGTGCTGTCATTTTAATTCCTATTTAAATTTATTGTTTCGCTCGTATTTATAGATATGTATTCAAAAATAATTTGTATAACTGGATTATGAAGAGTGCCACATAATTAACGCATATTTAATTTAATATCTTTAAAATAGAATTTTACACTACTATCGTAAAATCCATCTCCTGATATTAACGGTCAATTATTGTATATGAGCCAAGACGTGCGCCCCCGCTTCCAGGCACGCCGCCGAAGGTTCAGCAAAGCCGAATCCCTGCGGGGACGGCGCGCCTCGAAGCGTGGGGAGGCTGGGCGACCCTGCGAACTGCGCAGCGTCGGGCTTTCTATTCGCAAGAGGCTTGGTTTTAAAGAAAGACGGTGGCTCTTCTCGCGCAGGTATAATCTTACTACCTATCCTAAAAGCAGATACCCTAGAAAAGTCATTATAAATCAACTTTCCTCAACTTTGCTTTTCTTGTCTTCTTCATTGCTTTTTCAATATTATCCGCGAGTTCGGTAGAGTGTTCAAGGGAGCGGATATGGTGGCTTTTCCCCCGCGCCATCCTCAAAAAGTTCTCCACGATCTTCAATCCCTCAGGTGTGAGCACGGACTCAGGATGGAACTGCAATCCATATATCGGTCTCAGCTTATGTTTTATTCCCATAATGATACCATCCTCAGTCCTCGCTGTCACCTCAAGCTCCTGCGGCAGTTTCGTGATCGCCAGCGAGTGGTACCGTCCTCCAACAAGAGGATTCGGCAGCCCCTGATAAATGCCGTTACCGTTGTGACGAATGGGCGTTGTCTTCCCGTGCAGCGGACCTGAGGGCGAATGGCTCACCTCCCCGCCAAAAGCCACGGCTATCGCCTGGTGACCCAGGCACACCCCAAGGAGTGGAACTTTTGATCCTCTGATAATATCAAGGCATGTCCCGATATCCTTCGGATTCGCGGGATGCCCAGGACCGGGTGATATCACGATGGCGTCGGGGTTTATCTTTTCCACTTCTTTCAATGAAATTGTGTTCGGGACTACGACAGTATCGGGTTCGAATATCGAAACATAATCCACGAGGTTCCAGACAAAGGAGTCCTTGTTGTTCACGAATAATACTTTCATACCCCTCCAACACAATTAATTAGCCGCGGATGAACATAAATAAACGCAGATAGCGGATTTTTCACACGAGAATGACTGCGATAGAACACGGATTTCACGGATGACACGGATACGCACGGATCCGTGAAAATCCGTCCAATCCGTGTCATCCGTGTTCCGTTTCGCTGCTGTAGTATTTTTCCACTCTCGAACTCAAAGGGCAGAAACGATATTTGCGAACTTTGCGCTCTTTGAGGTGAATTAATCAAATTGCCATATATATTATCTACAAACATACGCTGAATTCCCGATTCAACAAATCTGCGTTCATCTGCGGTTTGTTATTCTCAATGATTGAGACCATTATTTTCCTCCTATCGCTTTTATCATCGCCGCCATCTTGCGCTCTGTCTCATTGTACTCGTACTCAGGGTCAGAGTCCGCAACAATACCGGCGCCTGCCTGCACTATCGCCGTCTTTCCGTTCTTGATGATCGTCCTTATCACGATGGCAAAATCCGCATCCCCGTTCCAT
>JBGOYM010000027.1:0-12994 GCA_041479675.1 Candidatus Methanoperedens sp. | reverse complement strand
TTGTCAGAATCTCTATCCCGACAAGGGATACTCTTGCCCATACATCGACTACTACGCCTTTATCTAGAATCCTGTCAAGCACTTCTGCAAGACTGGATGAATCCGGTGATCCCATATTATTCAACTCCTTATTTTATTTCAGACATTGACTCCTGCTTATGCAGGAGCTGCTGCACCTATTGCAGCCTGTTCTACTTTCGTTATCTCTTCAGCATAGTGCAGGTATGTATCTACAGAGGCGACAACTACTCTTGCCTCAATTGTCAGGATCTCTATCCCGACTAAGGATACTCTTGCCCATACATCGACTACTACGCCTTTGTCTAGAATCCTGTCAAGCACTTCTGCAAGACTGGATGAATCCGGTGATGCCATATTTTTTCCTCCTTATTTTATTTATTTCTCCCGATAATATCTTGTACAGATAATATCGATGAGCGTGACGTTTTTCATTTCTCTTTCTCCTTATTCAGGGTCAGTTTGAATACCCCGTTCTTGTATGAAGTTTTGAGCACGATAGCCTTGCATGGCAGCAGCACTTCCTTGCTGTATTTTCTTTCATCCCCTGCTGCCTTAATGATAAGCACGTCATCCTTTACCTCGTATGAGATGTCTTTCTCCTCAACCCCAGGAAGCTCGGCTATCACCTCAATTCTATCTGCTTCTTCGAAGATGTCCACAAAGGGTTCACGAACCTCTTCCACCACAGTGCCTTTCTCTGTCTCCCGCACTATATTTCCAAAGCGCTCAACCTGCAGTCCTTTGCCGCCTATCTTAACCGAGAAACCGTACATTGCTTTGCCAGCAGGAGTTTCTATCTCGCCAGTCCGCTCCACTTTCTCCTGTCCCTTCTCTGCCATCTCAGAAACAAGCTCGATAATGCTGCCGAGACCTTTGAATACCTCGCCAATACCAATTCCTGTACTTAGTTCTGGTCTTTTTCCTGGACGCGGTCTTATAGTTCTTCTCATTATTTTCACCTCATGAGCAGGAGCGGGCAAGAAAACCCGCCCTGCTTTTTGTGCGCTGCACACCCACAACGCGGCTGACATTGACCATGTGCATTGGAGCAAATCCGATTGCGCATAGTGTTTACCATAGTGTTTACATTTATCTGGTTCACAACATGTAGTTAGATTTGATGCTTAAAATAGCCTTTCATCTTTCAAAATTTATTTCGAAATTTGTTTCAAATTTTGTTTCAAAAATTGAAACATAGCAATGCATAAACCATTATATGAATTAAAGAGTGATTATGTTGAAACTTCTTGTGGTGGATGATGCCCCTCATGTGCTCAAAGCGCTTCGGGATACGTTAGAAGTGCACGGGTATGAAGTGCATGAAGCAGTAAATGGAGAGGAAGCGGTGACAAGGTACAGGGAAGTAAATCCTGACGTGGTACTTATGGACATACTGATGCCAAAGATGGACGGCATCAGCGCTACCAGGAATATAATAGACTGCGATCCTGATGCAAAGATAATCGCAGTAACGGCTGTTGGAAAGCGCGGGCTTGAGAAAGAATGTATCGAGGCAGGAGCAAGCGGTTTTGTCATGAAGCCTTTTAAGACAAAGGATTTGCTGAACACAATTAACTCGCTGGGTAACGATGAAGGGAATTGAAGCTGTCAGGGCATACCAGGAGGAACTTATAGAGTCGATACCGAGTTCTATTATTATTCTGGATAGGGGATTGAAGATACTGTATGCGAACAGGAACTACTATGTAAAATCAGGTAAGAAGGAGCGGGAGGTGGTTGGCGAGCGGCTTGAACGGGTTTTCTCCTCAATGCTGATTGAAAAAACCAGACTCGATGAAAAAATCAGACAGGTATTCGATACTGGCATTCCTTTCAGCGGCGGGCAGCTCAGATACCCCGGCGGGCTGTTCTTTTTTTATAAAATACATCCATTGAAAGAAGCTGATATGAGCCTGAGGAGGGTGATGCTTTTGCTGGAGGACATTACCGAGCTTACGCGCCTTGAAGAAGAGGTCAGGGATTCCTATGGGAAGCTTGAGAACGCGTATGCTGAACTCAAGGAAGAGGATGAGGTAAAATCAGATTTTATCTCAACAGCCTCGCACGAGCTTCGAACCCCTCTTACCGTGATAAACAGCTACCTTGAGATGTTCGAGGACGGCATGCTGGGCGAACTGGATAAAAACCAGTGCGACAAGCTTGCTATCATGCGCTCCCAGACAGACCATATGATACGATTGGTAGAGGACATGCTCGATACATTAAGGTTAGAGTCGAGGAAGTTCAAGATCCAGAAGTATCCTTTAAAACTTGAAAAGATTGCGAAAAGTGCAGTAGAGGATGTGAGCAAGCTGGCAGACCTCAAGGAACATACCATGTCATTAAAGACGAATGGAGAGATGCCTGAGATAAAGGGAGATGCGCAGCGTATAAAGCAGGTATTCAACAACCTGCTCACCAATGCCGTCAAATATACCCCAAATAAGGGAAGGATAGAAGTGGGAATAAAGGAAGAAAAAAAGCACATACTTGTTTCGATTTCCGACACAGGCATAGGGATACCCGAGGAAGAGCATGAGAAGATATTTGAAAAATTCTATACAGTGGGGGGTAAATCCCTGATGCGGGAATCGGAGAGGATGGGGCTCGGGCTCACCATCGCCAAGGGGATTGTGGAAGCGCACGGGGGCAGGATATGGGTGGAGAACGAGGGGGAGGGGAAAGGAGGAAGCATTTTCTATTTCACGCTTCCAAAGGGTGATTAAAGTGCCCAATATCTTACAGCTCTTCAAGAGAAAGCCGAAGGTGATTCCTGTCACCGAGCCTGTGGCAAACTTCGACGGCGCAAGATTAAAAAGAGGGAGAAGTTATATAATAAGAGAACTTAAATCTGAGGCAGCCTTTGAGATTTTTACATCCATGATAAAGGGCACATGTGCAGAATGCGTTCAAAAAGAGGCTTTTACCTGTGAGAGTATAGGATGTGAAAGATGCACTCTGCCCTGCCCCTGCAAATACTGCAGGCAGTCCAGAGCACAGGGATTGTGTTTTACAATTAATTCACCTGAAGAGATCAAGCAGAAATATCTCCTGCAAACAAGCCCGGTTTTCTGGATAAGTAAACATGGCAATGATAGTATCAATCCAGCCAATCTTGAGATAATGGCGGGCACGATATACGATTTCATTAAGAAAAGCAAAAACCCCATTGTATTGCTGGATGGTATAGAATACCCGATTATCATGAATGGTTTTACCCCGGTTTTAAAATTTTTACATGATATACGTGAGGGTGCTATTTTGCATAGGGCTGTATTTATTTTGCCTGTAAGTCCTGCTGCCCTTGATGAAAGGGAGCTTGCACTTATTGAAAGGATTATGGACAAGGTAGATTTATAACTTCAACTACACTTATGTATGAATGATCATTAGCCCTGCGATAGCTTTATTTATGCTCTAACCAAAGATAGCGAATTGAAGGGGTCAAAAAGTCCCAGAGGAGTTGATTCATATAAAATCGAGAGGACTATTAAGTGTACTTACGTTTCCAGAGAAGCGAGAAGACCTTCTCTTTTTGTTGCTTAATGAGCCAAAGACCATAACGGAGATTAAAAGCTACTTCGATATCTCTTCTCCAGAGATTCTTCCACGCATCAAGGAAATGGAAACTAAGAATTTGATTTGTAAAGAGAATAAACACTATGTTCTGACTCCAGTTGGAAAAGTCGTGGCGCAGCTTTTTCAACCACTGGTTAAAACATTGCATGTATTGGAAGATAATGAAAAATTCTGGATGGATCACGATGTCGGAGCAATCCCGCTGCAGTTGCTTATGAAAATTGGCGAACTTGGTAATACTCAGAGACTCGAATGCGGTATCGAAGAAATCTATGAACCGCACAAAAAATGCCTGGAATATATTTTGAAATCTAAAAAAATCAAGGTTATTTCGCCCATAG
This sequence comes from Candidatus Methanoperedens sp., assembly GCA_041479675.1. Lineage (GTDB taxonomy): Archaea > Halobacteriota > Methanosarcinia > Methanosarcinales > Methanoperedenaceae > Methanoperedens. The sequence continues at coordinate 9,053 of JBGOYM010000027.1, read as the reverse complement.
TTCATCCAATGTACCCTAACTTCTTTTTACCGCTGGCTGAAAATGGAATCGACATATCCATTTTAGTGACTAGAAACGCAATTGATAAAATAAGAAAGGAAAACATAGACATACTTGCACAAGTATTGGGTTTTAAGAATATGAACTTTTATATTTCTGATGAGGAAATCAGACTCACATGCATTGTGACTGATGTCTTTTTTGCTATTTGCCTTTTCTATAAAAATGGAACTTTTGATTCTAAAACAGAATTAATAAGCCATGATAAATCTGCTCTATTATGGGGAGAAGAACTCTTCAATTATTTCAAAGATCGTTCCCGGAAAATAGAGAATTTACAGGAAATAGCAATGATGCAGGCAAAAATGGCGGTTGCATAAATAATAAGCCTGCACCCAATAGATTTCAGGAACTCTGTGCCAGCAGTAAAATCATGTATAATTATACGATTCAACTAATCTTATCAGATTCAACTAATCTTATGAATTGCTATAATATTATACGAAATTACTAATATATACCTTGACAGGATTATACAATGCTTATGGAATGTTATGATGGAAAACCATATTTGAAAATTTTGGAAGATTCTGATCATGATATTAGAAATATAGAAAATGTTAAGATAGTACTGGAAATTGAACCTCCAAAATTGAATTCGCACCAACTTAAAGAAAATATTATTAAAAGTCATCTTGAAATCATTGTACTTTCAATGCTGGCTGAGATATCAATAAGCGGCTATGATCTGATAAAGGAAATTTTTGCAAGATATAATGTTTTTTTAAGCCAGGGAACTGTTTACTCGCTTTTATATTGTCTGAAAGACGAAGGCATCATACGGGCAGAGTTTGCGAAAGGCGACATGAGAACAAAACGATATTCTGCTACTCAGGAAGGCAAGCAGATTATCGAGAAAAGAATAGATGAATTTATCGAGGCAGAAGAGTATATTTTGAATTCAATCAAGAAACGAAGGTCAATATTTTAAGATATGTTCAAGAACTCTATCACAGGCTTGAATGGGTTATTTAAAGATGGAGACATACCCAGGGGCTCGGTGATACTTGTAACCGGGATAGAAGGGGCTTTGAAAACGAGCTTTATCTTCAATATGTTTTCAAACTATATTGCGGATACAGGCGAGCATGGCCTGTATGCAAGTCTTGAAGAAACCAAGGAAAGCCACCTCAGGAATATGGAAAGCCTTGGGATCAAGAAATCGGACATACTTCACATTTTCGATTATGACGATATGAGATTTGAATCGAAGAACGAAGAACTGGATATCGTCAAGGTTACGGAAGATATGATAGATTTTTATGGGGAAAAATACGACAACCTTACGTTTTTCGCCCTCGATTCGCTAAATGCATTCTATTCTATCTCAACCGGGGTAAATCTCAGGAAGAATATGTATCACTTTTTCACATGGTTAAGGGATAAAGACCTGACATCATTCCTTATATTGGAAACATGCTCTCCCGATAAGTATGTATTTGTTAGCTCCGCTGATCATGTCGAGCACCCCGAGTATTTCCTTGCCGATGGCATAATAGAACTGGGGGTAATCGAAGCCAAGGAGAATGTTAAGAGGTATATCCAGATAAGAAAAATGCGGGGTGCTAATCACAGCATGGAAAAACACCAGATCATGGTGGGAAAAGATGGTATATCCATACTGGGGTCGGTTTATTAAATATGCCAAATGAAACTTTTGGATTTTAAATGAAAACAAAACTACAAAGCGACGGCACAATCATGCCCCGCAGCTCTGCTGCGGTTGGGTGTGCCGTCGCAACGTTTGACTTGTTGGAATGGGGGACAGGACGGAGCACTATCCGAGCGAGCTCTCTGGAGGTCAGCAGCAGAGGGTGGCGATAGCGAGGACGCTGGCGAATGAGCCTGCAATTCTGCTTGCGGATGAGCCTACAGCGAACCTTGATACTGAGTCATCCAACCAGATAGTAGATCTTTTCAGGGAACTGAACGATAAAGGACAGACCATTATAATGGTGACGCATGAGCCCGATATCGGCGCAAAGGCGGACAGGATAATCAGGTTGAAGGATGGACGGGTGGTTTAGAAAAGTCTATATCGCTTCCTTTCCTCTCTCTCCAGTGCTCAGGCGTATCACTTCTTCAACAGGATAGATGAATATCTTCCCATCGCCGTTCCTGCCGGTTTTCGCAACTGAAGTTATAGCTTCTATTGCGGGTTCCACGAGTTCATCGTCCACTACCATGTCTATCCTGATCTTTGGAAGGAACTCTACGCGGTATTCTCCTGCCCGCCACTGAAGGGAGATGCCCTTCTGCCGTCCGCGTCCCTGAACTTCTGTGACGGTCATGCCAAGGATACCTTTCCCTTCCAGCGCTGTTCGAACTTGATCAAGGACTTCGGGTCTTATTATTGCTTCGATCTTTTTCATCCAGTCCTCACGAATAAGCCTTTTCTGCATGCTGGGATACATCAAGGCCAACAGCCTCTTCTTCCTCGCCGACGCGTAAACCAATGGTTGCATCTATGACCTTCGCCAGTATAAACGTAATGACGAATGAATAAACCCATGTCACTGCTACTGCTATTAACTGCGTAGAAAGAAGCCCGCTGTTCCCATACAACAAGCCGTTCGCGCCTGCAGGGTTCACAAGGGTAGTTGCAAAGAGACCTGTGGCAATGGCACCCCATGCTCCTCCTATGCCGTGGCAAGCCCAGACATCAAGCGACTCGTCTATATTGCGCTTCATCCTGAACAGCATCGCATAATAGCTTATTACGGCTGCTATTGCTCCTATTGCAATGGCAGCAAGAGGAGTTACAAATCCTGAAGCCGGAGTAACAGCAGCAAGACCGACAACCCCCCCCGTCACAGTGCCAAGGACACTGGGTTTCTTGTGGTACCAGCTCAATATCATCCATGTCATGGCGGCAGAAGCCCCGCCTGTATTGGTTACTGCGAATGCGTTTGAGGCAAGTGCTCCGCTTGTTACAGCGCTTCCGGCATTGAACCCGAACCAGCCGAACCAGAGAAGTATTGCTCCAACGATGGTGAGGGGAATGTTGTGCGGTTCCATGACATGTTTACCGAATCCCTTTCTGGCGCCTATCACAAGCGCGATGGCGACCGCAGATACGCCGGCGCTAACATGGACAACTAATCCACCAGCAAAATCAATCGCTCCCATGTTACGAAGCCAGCCTCCTGTGCCCCATACCCAGTGCGCTATCGGGTCATAGACAAGGGTAGCCCAGAGAATAGAGAATACCAGGAACGCGCTGAACTTGATGCGCTCCACGAAGGCGCCTGTTATTAGAACCACGGTGATGACTGCGAACATGGCCTGGAACATCATAAAAGCCATGGAGGGAATTGTTGCTGCATAATCAGGGTTCGGAGCATTTCCAACGCCATTGAGCCCTATCCAGTCAAGGTTACCGATCACGCCCCCGACATCAGGACCGAAGGCAAGGCTGTAGCCGAACAGTATCCACTGCACGCTTATGAGCGCAAGGATGGCAAAGCTGAACATTATCGTGGAGAGGACGTTCTTTTTCCGTACCATGCCGCCGTAGAACAAACCCACAGCAGGTATCATCAGCATCACGAGAGCCGTACTTATAAGCACCCAGGCGGTGTCCCCAGTATCTATTTTTGGCTCTTGTGCCGCAGAAGTTGTATTTGCCAGTGCTGCAAGAAAAATGACTGCAAGAAAAATGTGCTTAGAACGCATCAAAGATATTTTCAATCCCATGTTTACTCAATCCTCTTACAAGGCATACGGATACCCACTAGATAGTTATAATATATAAATTTAACTCAAAAAAAAGAGTAAACTATTTATATGAGATTATTTACATTTTTGAACTCCTGAAATCTTTAGTTGTCTAACCTTAATAAATAAAGGAAGCCGGATCTATATGGCTTCCTTTCCGCGCTCTCCTGTGCTGACACGCACGACCTCTTCGACCGGATAAACGAATATCTTCCCATCACCGTTCTTTCCTGTCTTTGCAACCGCGGTTATTGCTTCTATTGCAGTTTCCACTTTATCATCAGGAACTACCAGGTCAAGCCTGAGTTTGGGAAGAAATTCCACGCAGTATTCCCCGGCGCGCCACTGAAGGCACACGCCTTTCTGACGCCCGCGTCCCTGCACTTCGAGCACGGTCATGCTCACGATGCCCTTTTCCTCAAGAGAAACACGTACGGATTCAAGGTTCTCCGGTCTTATTATCGCTTCTATTTTCTTCATTTTCATCACCTCACGCATAAGCTTTTTCTGCATGCTGCGCGACATCAAGACCGACTGCTTCTTCTTCATCCCTTACACGCAGCCCAATGGTCGCATCTATTACCTTTGCAAGCACGAATGTTGCAATAAAGGAAAATATTCCAGTCGCCGCAACCGCGATTATCTGTGTCACTACCTGTCCCGCGTTTCCGTCCACCAGACCCGAACCTGCAGAGTTCACAGCCGCTGTGGCGAAAATTCCCGTGGCGATAGCGCCCCATGTGCCGCCCACACCATGACATGCCCAGACGTCAAGTGATTCATCTATTTTGCTCTTCATGCGCAGGAGCATCGCATAATAGCTCAGCACTGCGGCTATGGAGCCTATTGCTATTGCTGCCAGCGGAGTGACAAAACCCGATGCAGGAGTGATCGCCACAAGACCAACGACCGCACCTGTGGCTGTGCCCAGTACGCTTGGTCTCTTGTGGTACCAGCTCAAAAACGTCCATGTCAGCGCCGCAGCTGCTGCTGCCGTATTTGTTACAACGAATGCGCTTGCTGCAAGACCATTGCTTGCAAGAGCGCTCCCTGCATTGAATCCGAACCATCCGAACCACAGAAGCACTGCTCCAAGGATGGTCATGGGTATGTTGTGCGGCTCCATTGGTTGATTCCCGAAACCTTTTCGCGCTCCGATCACTATGGCAAATGCAAGAGCTGCAGCGCCAGCGCTAACGTGCACAACAGTACCGCCGGCAAAATCAAGCGCTCCCATGCCGTGCAGCCATCCCCCGGCGCCCCATACCCAGTGTGCTATGGGGTCGTACACAAGGGTCGCCCAGAGCAGGGAGAAGACAAGGAATGCGCTGAACTTTATGCGTTCAACGAAAGCGCCGGTGATCAGGGACACTGTTATTATTGCAAACATCCCCTGGAACATCATGAACGCAAGCCCCGGGATGGTGGCTGCATAGTCCGGGTTGGGAACTATCCCAACGCCTGAGAGACCGGACCATTTGAGACTGCCTATTATTCCACCGATGTCCGGACCAAATGATAGTGTGTAGCCTACAAGCACCCACTGCACACTTATAAGAGCGAGAATGGCAAAGCTGAACATTATGGTCGAAAGCGCGTTCTTCTTGCGTACCATTCCGCCGTAGAACAGTCCTACAGCAGGGATCATTAACATCACAAGAGCTGTGCTGATAAGGACCCAGGCAGTGTCGCCCGTATCAATTGTGGGTTCCTCTGCCGCCTGTACAGTACCTGTCAGTACAGCAAGCAGAGTTGCTGCAAGCAGGAAATACTTCCAATGTTTTTTTGATTTGTTTATTTCCATCATATTCACCGCCATCGAAGGCATACGGACACTTACTGAACATCTAATAGTATATAAATTTTTCTTATATTAGAGAAAACTATTTATAGAATATCTTTAAACACTGGAAAAAATCTAAAGGTTTAATCCAGTTAGCGCAATCTTCATTAATACCCAGAACAATCAAATTGCTATGACAGTTTTGAAAGGATACCGGGAGTTTTTTGACAGAGCTGACGACCCGGCCCTTGCGTCATCAAAAGAAAAAGACGGTATGTTCTTCGTTTTTCGCTCGCTTGAGGCGTGGAAAGAGGAAAAATGCAAAGAGGAGGATATCCCGGCAGAAGAACTCATCCGCGGTGAATATGCGAAAAACAGGTTCATTGCCCACCCCTGACCGTTTTTACAGTCAGTTTTATATATTAACAGCGTGGAGGAATATCTCTCATCAGGAGTCATCAGGTTGCATGTATTCAGGGTTGGGGGAAGCCGCATGAGGGCAATCGAAATATTAAAGATGCGAGGCGTCAAGCATGATGACAACTGGGATAGATATGGCACTTAATTACGATGATATAGTCGGGAAATTCGATAAATATATATTCAACACCTATACCCGCCAGCCCATAGCAATAAAAAAGGCTTACGGGGCAGTTGTGACAGATGTAAACGGAAAAGAGTATATTGATTGCGTGGCAGGGATAGCAGTAAATAACGTGGGACACTGCCACCCGGCAGTTGTGGAAGCGATAAAACAGCAGGCTGAGGAATTGATTCATGTATCTAACCTCTATTATACAGAGCAACAGGCGCTCCTGGCAGAGGAGCTTGTAAACCTTACTGAGATAGAACGTGTTTTCTTCTGCAACTCGGGTACAGAAGCTGTAGAAGGCGCACTGAAACTTGCACGAAAAGCCACAGGTAAAAAAGAATTTATCGCAGCAGAACATGCGTTCCACGGGAGGACGCGTGGAGCGCTATCGGTGACGCACAAGGAAAAATACCGCAAACCATTTGAGCCGCTCGCTCCTGCGGTTTTCGTCCCGTACAACGATGCTTCCGCTATCAGAGCAGCTATAACAGAAGACACCGCAGGTGTCATACTCGAGCCAGTGCAGGGAGAAGCCGGCGTGATCATCCCATCTGATGGATATCTCAGGGAAGTCAGGGAAATATGCGATGAAACAGGCACATTACTCATACTTGATGAGGTGCAGACAGGTTTTGGCAGGACAGGAAAATGGTTCGCCAGGGAGCACTCAGGCATCGAACCAGACATCATGACGCTTGCTAAAGCCATGGGTGGAGGATTCCCCATGGGCGCAATGCTTGCGCGGGAAGATGTTGCTGCCAATTTCGGGCGCGGAGACCACGCCTCCACTTTTGGCGGAAATGCTCTTTCATGCGCTGCAGCCCTTGCCAATATTGAAGTGATCAATAAAGAAAAGCTTGTCGCGAGATCTGGAGAACTTGGCGTATATCTCATGAAAAAGCTCAAAGCACTGGATAAGGATTATGTAAAAGAGATACGCGGCAAGGGACTGATGGTAGGAATGGAGCTCTCTATAAAATGCGAAGACATTGTCAGCAGGTCAAGGGAACTCGGTGTGCTCCTTAACTGCACATCGGAATCAGTGCTGCGCTTTGTGCCGCCCCTCACTATCACCAGGGAACAACTGGATGCGGTGGTCGGAGTGATTGATGAGATTTGAGAAACTTGTCAGGAACTCAGTAAAAGAAATAAAAGAGTACGTTCCAGGGAAGTCCATAGAAGAGATAGCCCTGAAGTACAGCCTTGATCCAGAAAAAATAATAAAGCTGGGATCCAACGAGAATCCGCTTGGACCTTCACCGCTTGCGGTCGAGGCCATGAGGGAAAAAGCCGGGAAAGTCCATTTATATCCGCCTTCTGATGCACTTGAATTAAGAAACGCGCTCTCGGAATACACAGGTTACCCTGCTAACAACATAGTGGTATCCGGGAACGGCATGGACGGCATCCTTGATACCATGATGAGGTTGTTCATGTCGCCGGGGGCTGAAACGATAATCCCCGTACCCACGTTCTCATACTACGAGATAGCAACACTTGCTAACGGCGGGAAACCTGTGTTCTTAAAAAGGGACAGCGATTTTGAAATAAGCCACAAGGATATTCTTGCCAGAGTCAACAGCAATACGAAGATGATATTCCTTTGCTCGCCAAACAACCCATCAGGGAATGTTATGAGGGAAGAAGAGGTCAGGAACATCCTTGATAAAACGGGCGCTATCGTGTTCATCGACGAGGCGTATGTGGACTTTGCAGAGACATGCCTTTCAGGTCTTGTGAAAGAACATGATAACCTGATCGTGGGGCGCACATTCTCTAAAGCTTTCGGTCTTGCAGGTATGCGCCTGGGCTACGCCATTGTCCCGCAGTGGCTCTCCCATGAATACATGAAGGTCATGACCCCCTTCTCGGTGGATGTGCTCTCACTTTTTGGCGGTATTGCAGCACTTTCGGATAGAGAGTATATTAAGAAAAGCATTGATACAGTAAAGAAAGGACGCGCACAGCTAACCAGGGGACTTGAGTCCATATGCAGAGTGTACCCCTCGGAAGCTAATTTCATAATGATAGACGTAACTCCCCGCACAGCAGCAGAGGTCTGTGAAAAACTGCTGAGAGTGGGTATAATAGTCCGGGACTGCACATCCTTCAGGGGCGCAGGCGATTCTCTAATAAGGATAAGTGTAGGGACGCAGGTGCAGAACAAAAAGGTAATAGCAGCAATGCAGATGATCTTATGATAATCGCTCTCACCGGCACGCCTGGAACGGGAAAGACAACTGTGTGTGAGTTCATAAAGGAACATTCCCTGTACAGGGATAAGTACCGTATTATCGATCTTCACAAACTCATCATGGATGAGAAACTTTACACGGGAAGGGACGAGATCCGGGACACCTACATTGCAGACATGGAACGCCTTAAGGCGAGGGTATCGGAACTTATCAAGCAGACACCTGATGGGATGGATACCGTTATGGAGGGGCATATTTCGCATTACCTCCCCTCAGATGTGATTATTGTGCTTCGGGCAGCACCTGTGGCTCTCAGGAAGCGCCTCGGGAAAAGGAGAGAATATTCCTTTGATAAGGTCAAGGAGAACTCCGACGCTGAGGCGCTGGACGTGATCCTTGTGGAATCTGTAGAGAGCAGCGACAGGGTGTTTGAGATCAATACAACTGACATGAACCTGATATCTGTGGTAAAATCGGTGGTTGAGATAATAGAGTCCTTGAAAAAAGGGAATCTTCCTGAGGAATATCTCCCCGGGAAGATCAACTGGATAGACCAGGTAGAACTTTGAATATCAGGCAAGCCTGGTCTGCTGGTATCTCGCTTTTAATCCCTCAAGGTCGATCAGATCATTCAGGATATTTATCAGGAGCTCTGTCCCACGGCTTTGCACACGAGTGTCATCGCCACTTATTTCGAATGCCGGGT
>JBGOYM010000026.1:0-13093 GCA_041479675.1 Candidatus Methanoperedens sp. | reverse complement strand
TGGTAATGTTTGGAGTAATTCTTATGTAATTGAAAGATCAATTATTCAATATGTCTGAAACATTAGACTCAGCAGAAATGTTACATGAATTAAGGACAATTAGAGAAGATCTTGATTATATTAAGTGCCATATGGTAGACATAGACTCAATTCTTACAGAAGAGGATTTTCTTTCTTTGCGGGAATACAGAAAAGAAAAAGCCTCTGGCATACTTACTTCTCATGAGAACCTTAAAAATGAACTGGGAATATGATGTTTGATATTGAATATTCAAGGCAAGCGGTCAAATTCCTGAAATCTCTTGATAAGAAGCTTGTTTTGAGAATCCTCAGCAAGATTGAAAAATTAAAGGAAGAGCCAATAGGGCACGATTCTAAAACGGTTGAAGGGTATAGTGAGATATTATTTAGGGTTAGGGTAGGAGATTATAGAATATTGTATGAAGTTGATTATAAAACTAATCTTATAGGGATCGTGAAGATAGAAAAAAGGGCAAGAGCTTACTGATAATACTTTTGGAATTTCATGTTCTGGGGCTGCATTTCATGCTGTGGCTTTCGATTTTCGGTTATCCTGGGAGCGCCGGCGCCGGGCTGGTTATGATATGTGGGCAGTAGGGGGCGCATTTCCGGGTATGGAAGTATATTATCTTTAATCCGTCACCGGTATACCCCGTACGATGTACGATGCCTATATATCCCGTTTTCACCCCTCACTCCCTCTCCTTCACCAGCACATCCACCACCGACGGATCAGCCAGCGTCGAGGTATCCCCCAGATCATTTACATCCCCTGCAGCGATCTTCCTCAAAATCCTCCTCATTATCTTCCCTGACCTCGTCTTGGGCAGCGCATCGGCGAACTGAAGCTTCTCAGGCTTTGCGATGGGACCGATGGTCTTCCTGACATGCTCCACAAGCTCAGCCTTGAGTTCTGCTGACTTTTCCACCCCCTCCTTAAGCGAAGCAAAAGCATAGATCGCCTCTCCTTTAATATCATGCGGATACCCGACAACCGCAGCCTCTGCAACTGAAGGATGGGACACAAGTGAACTTTCTATCTCAGCAGTCCCGAGCCTGTGACCTGATACCTTCATCACATCGTCTATTCTTCCCATTATCCAGTAGTAGCCGTCCTCATCCTTCCTCGCGCTGTCGCCTGTCTGGTAAAGTCCGGGGAACGCAGTGAAATACTTCTCTATGAACCGTTCATGGTTCCCGTAAACTGTGCGCATCATACCCGGCCAGGGCTTCTTTATCACAAGCTGCCCGCCTTCGTTGACCGCTGCTTCTGTCCCGTCAGGTTTCACGACCATAGGCTCGATGCCGGGGAAAGGCAACGTGGCTGAGCTGGGTTTGAGCGGTGTGGCGCCGGGAAGCGGGGTGATAAGTATTCCCCCGGTCTCGGTCTGCCACCATGTATCAACGATGGGGCAGAGCTTGTTACCGATCAAGTTGTAATACCACATCCATGCTTCAGGATTTATGGGCTCACCCACTGTGCCAAGAAGCCTCAGGCTTGAGAGGTCTCTTCCTTTTGGCCACTGGTCGCCGCTTCTTTCAAGCGCCCTGATCGCAGTGGGGGCGGTATAGAAAATAGTGACCCTGTATTTCTCTACAAGTTCCCAGAACCTGTCCGGTTTGGGGAAATTGGGGACACCCTCGAACATCACTTCTGTTGCACCTGCCGCAAGCGGACCATAGACGATATAGCTGTGACCCGTGACCCAGCCAATATCTGCTGTGCAGTAGAAAATATCTTCATCGTGATAATCGAATATCCATTTGAATGTCTGAAGCACATAGAGCAGGTACCCACCCGTGGTATGCAGCACGCCTTTGGGCTTGCCTGTGCTTCCGCTTGTGTATAATATAAAAAGCGGGTCCTCAGCTTCCATTTCCTCGGGTTTGCAGTCACCTCCGGCGTTCTTTATCTCATCGTGCCACCAGAGATCCCTGCCTTTTTTCATGGTAATGCTGCTGCCAGCCCGGTTATAAACTATCACACTCTCCACGTTGCTATCTGCGAGTGCCCTGTCCACGTTCTCTTTCAGGGGTATGGTCTTTCCTGCTCTGTAACTTGCATCAGATGTAATGACCATCTTGCAGGTGCTGTCATTTACGCGCTCCTTAAGAGCATCTGCGCTGAATCCCGCGAATACCACATTGTGTATGGCGCCTATCCTGGTGCATGCCAGCATTGAAATCACAAGCTGAGGTATCATTGGGAGATAGATCGCAACCCTGTCTCCCTTTTTGATTCCTCTTTTTTTCAGGACGTTCGCGAACTTACATACCTCATCATACAGTTGTTTGTAGGTGTATGTGGCAGTGTCTCCACCGTCACCTTCCCAAATGATGGCAATCCTTTTGCCTCTTGTTGAAAGGTGCCTGTCAAGGCAGTTATAAGAAGCATTCAGTTTCCCCCCTTCGAACCATTTGCAAATTACTTTATCAGAATCCCATGAATAGACATTTTTCCATTTCCTATACCAGGAAAGCTGGTCTGCCTTCTCTGCCCAGAAAGATGCAGGGTATTTAATAGAGCCTTCATATATCTTTCTGTATTCATCAAGACTTTTTATATACGCTTTCTTGCTGAATTCCGGTGGAGGAGAAAATACACGTTTTTCTTCAAGTAATGATTCAATTGTTGTTTCTACCATTCAGTCTCACCTTTTATAAAAATAATAGTAATCATCAAAGGATATAAAACTTATCTTGCAACAAGTACCGTACATTTAGCTTTTTTCACTACTGCCAGAGCCACGCTGCCAAGTTCTGGATTTATCTCAGATTCTCCTTTTCCCCCAAGTACTATGGTGTGTGCATTGTATTTATATGCTGCGTCAAGTATCGCCCTCGCTACCGTATCTGCCATGGCGCCCTTCTGAGGCATGCGCTGCATGCTTACGCCTACAAGTAGCTTGTGTACCTCCACACCCATCCTCTCTCCCTCTTCTACAACGCGGTTCAGGACATTCTCGCCCTTCGCAATGCGTTCCTCGCGTTCTGAGTCTTTGCTGCCCACAGCTATATAGATAGCAGCCATGTGGATATTATAGGAACGCGCGATCTTCATGGCTGCAATTTCTGCTTTTCTCGCGTATTCAGAATCATCCGTAGCTACCAGTATCTCATATTTTGTCATGCCTTTACCTCCAATTTCCTTATTTTCTGCTCGATTTTATCAACAGCCACCATAAGACCGAATATCACTGCCTGGGGTCTGGGGGGACATCCGGGAATATACAAATCCACAGGGATAAACCTGTCTACACCACCGCCGCTTGCATACGTTTCTCCGAATATGCCCCCGTTGCATGCGCAAGACCCCATAGCCACGACAAGTTTTGGTTCAGGTGTTGCATTGTAGGTCTTAAGGAGGGCAAGTTCCATGTTCCGGGTGACAGGTCCTGTGACGAGAAGCATGTCGGCATGGCGCGGCGAGGCAACGATATGTATACCGAAGCGTTCCATGTCATATATCGGGTTTGAAAGCGCGGTTACTTCGACCTCGCAGGCATTGCATGAACCTGCATCCACCTCGCGTATGGAAAGCGAGCGCCCAAAGATATTCTTTATCTTCTCATGGAGGCGCTGCCCCATAATCTCTCTTTCATCCTCGATTGTCATACCTTCCTCCGGATAATAGTAAGAAGGTCATCCTTTGTCTTTGACCCGAGTTCATATTCCCGCGTGAGCCTTATAGCACCACAGGGGCATACCTCTTCACACATGCCGCAGAATATGCATCCACAGCAGGACAGGGTGAACCTTTTTTCTCCCTTCTCTTCATCAAGCCAAATCACGCCTGGTGGGCATGCTTTCACACATTCGCCGCAGAAGTCACAATTTTCGGGGAGCAGTTCTGGTTTTCCGCGAAATCCCAATGGCGCAATGTCTGGCTTTTGGGGATATTTCGTTGTTACAGTCCCGGTTTTGAGGGTTTTTATCAGGATTTCGAACATTATTTCACCTACATGTCGTTGCCAGAATACGATAAACTCAAGCTTTTATTAATGATCGGAAAGTCTGGAACGATGTTGTCAAGGACTGCATACTCTATCGCAAGCCAGTTGCAAAACGATGGGTCGCGAACCTTGCATCGCTCGATCCTGCCGTTTGAAATATGGACCCAGTATAACGTTTCGCCTCTTGGCGCCTCTGTATAACCAAGGGCATAACCGTCAGGTATCTGATTCACGTCAGTCCTGATATCGCCTTCAGGGAGCCTGGAAAGCGCCTGCTGGATAAGCGCAATGGATTCGTACACTTCATCTGCGCGAACAAGAGTCCTTGCGTTCACGTCGCCCACTTTGCGCACAGGTACCTTAAATTCGAGTTCTGGATAAGCTGCATACGGATGGTCGCGCCTTGTGTCGCCATCTATTCCAGAGGCGCGCCCCACAGGGCCGACAACATGCAGTCCTTTTGCTATCTCATTGGAGATGCCCCCTGTGGTCTCTATTCTGTCAGCCACCGATGGCGAAGATATCAGCAGTTCCATGAGTTCCCTGAAATTATTTTGCAGTGTGGCAAGTTCCTTTGAAATCAACTCATTCTTATCTCCGATATCGCGTCTCACTCCCCCTGTGGTGTTCATGCCGCGCAACAGTCTGCTTCCCGTTACTTTTTCGTTTAGCTGCATTACCTGCTCCTTTAACCTGTTAGCATGCGCTGCGCCGAAGGGATAAGCAACATCTGTTGCAATGCCTGCGATGTCTCCAAAATGGTTGTAGATCCTTTCAAGTTCAAGAAGGATGGTGCGAATGTATTTTGCACGTGGAGGAATATCTACGCCTGCGACTTTCTCAACTGCCTGGCAGAACGCCGCTAAATGCGCTACCGAATTGTCGCCCGAAATCCGTTCTGCAAGGAATACCGCTTTATCGATGCTAAGGCTCTCGAACAATTTTTCCACGCCTTTATGTGTATAGAAATGCCTTATCTCAAGGTTAAGTATAGGCTCACCTGCCACGCTGAACCTGAAATGTCCGGGCTCGATAACACCTGCATGGACAGGACCAACAGGTATCTCATACACTCCCTCCCCCTCCACTCTTCGATAAATATATTCTCCCTTCACGCGCGGAGGTTTTGTCCTGATATCAAAGTCCTTTCTCAGGGGATAAAAACCAGCAGGCCAGTCCTCGAAATGGATGAGGCGCCTGGGGTCAGGGTGACCAACAGGTACAAGTCCGAACATATCCTGTATCTCGCGTTCATACCAGTTGGCTGCCGGGATCTTATGTGTAAGCGTGGCGAACCTTGGAGAGGTTTCTTCCACCTTTATTTTTATTATTATGAACGTATCGCCTTTGCATGAGAATATGTAATGTATCTTGAAACATCCGTCTTTTGCTCTCTCGTCTGTCGCAAATATCGAAATGAGAGGGAAATCAAGCGTGTGATACAGGTAGTCACAAATGCGTACCGCTGCTTCCTTCTTTACTGTGAGATAATGCTCATTATTTGAAACTGTTTCATCAAAAACATTGCTTCTGAATTCCTTTTTTATTATCTCAATTAATTCTTCTGACATATCATCATCTCACGATTTCCACTACTCTCATTATCATCTCATAGAAAGGCGGGGGAATGTATACGCCAAGCACGATAATAAATACCATCAGGATGCCCATAGCCACAAGCGTCCACCTGCCCATATCTCCTTTTTCTATACCTGGTTTTGGATTCCCGAAAGCCATTCTGCTGACATTGTTGAAGAATCCCGCAAATATTATTATTATGAACAGAAGGAACAATACCGCCGCAACTATATGACCTTGTGAAAAACCTGATGCAAGTATGGTAAATTCGCTGATGAAAATGGAAAAGGGCGGCGAACCCGTGATAGCCAGCGCCCCGACAACGAACATGGCGCCTGTTGCAGGCATTGATTTCACGACACCGCTAACGTTGAAGATCTCTTTAGTTTCGTGCTTGAGAAGGATATTTCCTGCGCCAAAGAACATCAGGGATTTTGTCATTGCGTGGTTGAACATATGAAGGATCGCGCCGAATATGCCATATACGCCGCCAAATCCAATACCCAGGGCGATTATTCCCATATGCTCAACACTTGAGTATGCAAGAAGACGCTTGTAGTCTTCCTGCAGGAGGATGAACGGAACCGCTATCCCAAGCGACAGCAGCCCGAAAATAATAAGCAGGTTGCTTGTGAAGGCTTCTCCTGTTGATTTTGTTGCAATGGTATAGAATCGGATAATGCCGTACATGGCGCAGTTGAGAAGCACGCCTGATAATAGCGCGCTCACTGGAGTTGGTGCTTCGCTGTGCGCATCAGGAAGCCATGTGTGCATGGGAGCAAGACCTGCTTTTGTACCATAGCCAATAAGAATGAAGATGAATGCAAGTTTCATTATCGTGGGGTCGAACTGGTCTGCAACTGCGATAAGTGAAGTCCAGTTGAGGGCATCCCCGGTCTCTCCCAGGATGTGAACTGCGGCATAATATGTCAGTATTGTGCCGAAAAGGGCGAACGTAATGCCGACCGTACAAATGATCATATATTTCCATGCGGCTTCAATAGATGATTTTTTGGAATAAAGGATCATCAGAAGCGCAGATACAAGCGTGGTCATCTCTATCGCTATCCAGAGACCAAGGTTGTTCGTAACGCCCACAAGCAGCATTGTGAACATGAATACATGGAACAGGGAATAATACAATCTCAATTTCTTATCATCAATGACTCCGTGCTTATGCTCATGCCCCATGTAACCTACCGAGTACAGCGAGGCAACAAAGCCAACTATAGATACGATAAGCACAATGAACGCACTGAAGGCGTCTGCGAACAGGGCGTTCTGCCATGTAACTATGACTTCGTGTTTGTAAACATCAACCACAAGCGTCAGACCCAGGAGAAGCGTAATGATCGAACCAGAGATGCTTATTGTCTCGACCTGTTTTTTTGTTCGAGTGAAAAAACATAATATGCTGGTGAGAAGGGGTGCAAGAAGAAGATATTCTATCATGGTATCATCCTATCAGATTTTTAAGCATATCGGTATCTATCGTCTCAAACGTCTTATTTATCCTGAATATCAGGATACCCATGATCAGTACTCCTATCAGCACATCGAAGAATATCCCAAGTTCAACTAAAAGGGGCATACCGTTGGTGAGGGAAATCGCCCCAAGGAAAAGCCCGTTCTCCATTATGAGAATGCCAAGCATCTGCATTATGGCTTTCTTACGGCTTATCATGACGAAAAGCCCGATAGAAACAAGGGACATGGAAGCTGAGAGCGCGAAGCTTGAAAGTTCAGTTATTACGTCAATGGACCTTATAAGGTAATAAGAAATAACGACCAGCATGCCTCCAATAATCAGAGATGGTGAGATACCCACATACAAATCAATTTCTCTTTTTACTTTTATCTCACGGATTATGTAAATGAAAATATAAGGGATCACTGCTGCTTTTATTATAAGTGTAAGGAGGGCGACAATGTAGAGGTCAATTTTTCCAGTGGAGATTCCCACGACAGAAGCGACACATGCGAGCAGGAACGATTGGATTCCAAAAGCTCTCACGCATGAATAGAGGCGTGTTGAGCCAAGGATCATAAAAGTAGAAACAAGTATGAGCGCAATAAATAACTGCATTATATTGGAGCCAAAAATAACTTCTTCCATAGTCTATCCTCCTTTTACGATAATGAATGAGACAAGCGACAGGAAGGAAAGCATGAGTGATACAGATAACAGGTCAGGCAGCCTGAATAATCTCCATTTGGCTGTTGAGGTCTCAACTATCGCCATTAGCGCGCCAAGGACAATTATCTTGATCAGAAAAACAATGAGTGCTATCATCATGCTCCCAAAACCCACGTCATTTGCAATACCCCATGGTAAGAATATGTTGGCAAGCAACGAAAATATGAGCAATTGCTTCACCATGGCTCCAAGTTCGACTATTGCCAGTTGTTTCCCTGAGTATTCAAGTATCATTGCTTCATGGATCATCGTGAGTTCAAGATGAGTTGCAGGATTATCTACAGGTATCCTTCCAGTTTCTGCTATCGCGATTATGAAAAATGCCACAAAAGCAAGCAGGTGGTATGGCGAGATCGCGGAAAGCCCCATTGCTGAAACGATCTGTGATATCTGGCTAAGATTAGTGGAGCCCACATTGAGCGCAACTGCGAATATGGAAAGCATGAGAGCAGGTTCGACCATTGAGGCAACGAACATCTCCCTGCTTCCTCCCATGCCGCCGAAAGAACTGCCGGAGTCAAGCGACGCCAGCGCTGTAAAGAACCGCGCAAGTGCAAAAAGGTAAACTACTGCTATCAGGTCGCCTGCGAATGAAAATGGCATTTCAGAAATGAACATGGGAACGATGAGACCCGCTGTCAAAACAGCAGCAAAAGAGATCACAGGCGCGGCATGGAAGATCCATGATACGTTCTCAGATACCACGGAATCTTTCCGAAGGAGTTTTGCGATATCGTAGTAAGGCTGGAAGATGGATGCGCCTTTTCGTATCTGGAAGAACGCCTTTATCTTTTTGATGATACCACTGAGGAGAGGCGCAAGCGCCAGGATGAAAATTATCTGGAAAAATGAAATTATTATCTGTGAGATCATCAGCTTCCTCCTAATATTATATACAGCATAAGGATTACCATTGTTCCGAAGATATAAGAGAGATATGCATGGATGCTGCCGGTCTGAATGCGTTTGATGTTCCTTGATTTCCCGAGCATTACATCCACCACCGGTGAATAGATGTATCGTTCAAATATTTGTTCAACGTGCACCTCGAACTTGAAAGACTCCTTAATGAGCGGGGAAACAGTGTATGAAGCCCGCAGTTCCCTTACAGGACGGAATATGTTCTTGAACCACATTTGCACAGGTTTTGAGAAGGCGCGGGCAGTATATTCGTTCCGCGCGGTCGAAGTTGGCTGTCCGCATCCCCAGGTTTCATAGACCATCTGCGCTCCTGGATTCTTTATGAACCTCGTGGCAAGCAGTATCAAAATAAAGAACAAAATTGCTGCCAGAATAGCTGGAGTTGACATGGACATCGCGGTCGATGGCATGGTTACAGTGCCAGATAGACCAAAAGAAAATGGCTGATCGAATACACTTGCTCCGGCAAAGTCCTGAACGATCCTGTCAAGGAATGTAACGACATAGACTGGCAGGAGCCCGAGCAGGATCGATAATAGCGCGAATATCCCCATTCCGATAAGCATTGGTTTGTTTGGATCTTTTGCATGTTCGGCGTGCTCGCTCCTGGGAAGAGCAAGGAATCCTATCCCGAATGTTTTCAGGAAGCAGAAAGCAGCAAGCGCGCCAGTGAGAGCGAGCGCTGCTGCGCCCACAGGGAGCACGATCCTGACTATGGAGTCAGGCGAGTTGTAACTTAATAGCATGGACTGAAGAAGCAGCCATTCGCTTGCAAAACCGCTAAATGGAGGAAGTGCTGAAATTGAAAGAACGCCGATTAGGAACAGCAGCGCCATTACAGGCATTTTTTTGATAAGCCCTCCAAGCTCTTCGATATTCTTTGTATGTGTTGAGAATAATATGGAGCCAGCACCCATGAACAATAATCCCTTGAATACTGAATGGTTGAGCAGGTGATATAACGCCGCTATCGCTGCTATGGCTGAAAGCTCAGGGCTTCCTGATGCAAGAAATATCATGGATGCGCCAATGCCAAGAAGTATGATGCCGATGTTCTCTATGCTGCTAAAAGCAAGCATTTTTTTTATGTCAGGCTCAACGACTGCGTACATTATTCCGGTTAATGCCGAAACTGCACCAAGTGCGAACACAAGGAATCCCCACCAGGGGACATCTGCGCCCAGGAAATCAAAGAAGACGCGGATGAACATGTATATCGCGGTCTTTATCATGACGCCTGACATTAGCGCTGAAACGTTGCTCGGAGCGGCGGGGTGTGCGTACGGCAGCCAGATGTGAAGCGGTACGATGCCTGCTTTTGCCCCAAATCCAATGAGAGCAAACAGGAACGCCAGATCTTTCAGGAGGGGCGGCATTGTCGATCCGTAAGCAGAGAAGCTTTCAAAACTGAAACTTCCACCTGCACCTGCAAGGATAAGGAATGAAAGAAGAATGAATCCTGTACCTACATGCGTCATTACTATATAGATAAATCCGGCTTTTCGTGTCTCGGCTTTTTCATGCTCAAAGATCACAAGGAAAAATGATATCACTGACATCAATTCCCACACGATCAGGAACATTATCGCATTGTTCGCCGAGACAACGAGGATCATTGAAAGAATGAAGATATTGTAGAGGAAACCCAGGTAACCAATGTTCTTCTTCCCGTAGTATTCGCGCGTATATCCTATCGAATATATCGAAACCGCGAAAACCGCAACAGAGATCACAAGGATAAAGAATGCTGAGAGTCTGTCAATAAAAAAGCCGAAATTCAAAAAAGATGGACCTGAAAGTGATAACGAAAAGTTCTCCTGGAAGATCACATATATTGAAAAAATTATCCCGAAAACAGATGCTATTGACGCGCTCAGAAAAGAACAGTATGTAGCAAGTCTGTCTTTCTTATTGAAAACGATCGATAGTATTCCCCCGATCAGAAAAAAAATGATAAGTCCGGAAAATAAACTATTATTGATCATAGACCTCAAAAAAATAATGTATTTATATTGAACAACAGAGCCTTTTATTACAAATGTTTTTGTATTTAAGGTTAACTCGCATGTAGGTATTGATTATTCATGGAGGATCATCCTGCATTTTGCACATTTTTTCATCAAAAGTAAAAAGAGTTAGTTGAACATTTAATCCTCACTTCTTGATCTTAGTTTCCCCGAACATCCTCTTTATTACCGGCGCATCCCCGAACACATCCTCGCGCTTACCTTTCCCGTTGATATAAACCGCAACAAGTATTATAGTTAGTCCTACCTGAGGGTTATCCGGGTATTCTATAGTGACGATCATCCCGATAAGCGCCATTGCACCGGCTATCATCCCACGCAGCGCACCTTTCCTGTATGATATTATCTTTGTGCGGTGGTATATGCGTATATCCCGCAGGGTCAGGAACATGATCGAAAGGAACCCGAATGCAGCGATATAAAAAAATACGATATTATATATCATATCATGCTGGCTGCCTTATCTGGTTTTGTTCGCTTCAGATATTCCTTTATCATAGCAGGGAACGACTTTGCGTTCACGAAGCGAAGCCCCAACTGCTCTGCCCACTTCTGGATGCCCATGTCGCTTGCCACCACTGCGGCGTCAAGCTCTTTTGCAAGAAGCAGCACATCGATATCAGGTGCGCTGTCGAGAATACCATAACGCAGCGCATTCCTGTATTTGTCCCTGAACTTGCTGATTATCTCACCTATGACATTGCGCTCTATCTCAGGCTCTATCTCATGCTTTGATTTTGCCTTGGTTGTGCGGAAGAGGCATTCGGTCGCTCCGTCCCATATCGCTTCCTCGGCAACGTCCATTCCCTTATTGATGCGTCCTCGCATGAAATCTACATAATCGTAGAATATCTTTGAGGGTATTTTCACCTCATACCTGTCAGGTGTCTTTTTCACAAGCCATGTATCGATCTTTGCAAGGGTTTCATCACCGCAGCCGTTGTTCTTTGCAAAGTCCCTCATCTCATTGTATACAGATGGGAAAGGGATGTAGCAGCTTATCCCCAGATGCAGGCGCGCTTCTGCTATGGTATCAAGGATACCGCCCATTGTGACGCAGAGCGTGCCCCCTCCTTCAAGTTCGCGCGTCTGTGAATCTGTGAGAGCGCTGGTATCAATAACGAATCTCTGACGAATCATATATTATATTATTGTCTTTATTGATTAAATAAACTTTCTGTTTATGAAAAATAAAAACAGGGGCTTATCGCCCCGATGAACTGTTTCAGCCTTATTCGGTCACAAGGACATTATGATGTTCCATCTTCAAGGCTTTGCCAGCGCTTTTTACTTTATTTCCCATTATCTTCTCATGCGCAAGCTCTGCTGCCTTCTTTCCAGCAAGAAGCATTCCGCCGAATGTCGGTCCCATTCTCGGCGCGCCGTAAGTTGAAGTCGCAGACATACCGGCTACAATGAGTCCTGGATATATTTCATGCGTAAGTTCAACGGTCTGCTTTTCAGCCTCGTCAACCCAGAGTGAGCCGCAGCCCTTTGGCACTGGAATGCCCTGCCTCTGCTCGCTAAGGCGCCTGACAAGGAAAGAATCATGTCCCGTAGCATCGATCACAACTTTTGACCTTATTGCGATGGGGTCCATACAGGTGATGAACTTGGGCATTTGCTGAACAGGAAACCACTGGATGACCACGCCTTCAACATGGTCTTCCTTGAGCACAAGGTCTTCAACGTTCGTGGAGTTAAGTAGCTTCGCGCCTGCATCGCACGCGCTTACCAGCATCTTTGAGACCATCTCGAAAGAATCGCACACATACAACCCATTTCCAGCTTCCTTGAGCCTAACGCCGCACTCTTCAAGTATCTCATGCGCCGGAGCCTGTACGGTGTTCTTGGGCATCAGGTACCCGCCCTGCCACATCCCACCGCCACCGTATATGTTCCTCTCTATCATAACGGTCTTGTGTCCCAGTTCTGCCGCGTATTTTGCCGCTGTAACGCCGCACGGTCCTGAACCCACAACGACAATATCTGTGTCAAGAATATTCTCTATAAAATCATCCATGAATTCGTTCATTATCGTTTTTGTAATATGTATCTCACTGATGTTGGTCATTATTTCACCCTGTGTCATTAGGGTTCACGCTCACTATAAACTTTTCTGAGTTAGTAAAAAAGGAAAATTATCTTCGCGTTATCACTATTACTGCGTTCCCCACTTCAAGGATGTCCACTGCTTTTCCTTTCAATATCCTCTCCTTTTCGACGGTGAAACTGGAATTATCAAGAGTTATTTTTTCATTGTCGATTGTAAGATCTATGCTCCCTGAGGCGGCAAGTTTCGGGTCGGCATTCAAAATTGCTTCAGCAATCGGTTTTGCCCTGCTCCTGTACATTTTTCCAAGAACCTTCATATTGGGCAGAAGCGCAGTGGGAAC